>CBDUTX010000102.1:0-7435 GCA_965370235.1 uncultured Desulfuromonadaceae bacterium
ATTTATTCAATAAATATTGTAAGCATAAATAATAGTGCTATTATCTCTCTTATTAAACAGGAGGTTTTATATGAAAGTGTTCACTATGTTAATATTGTTTTTTTCAATACCATTCATATTATTTTCCTCAATCGATACATCTGTAGAAGCCCTTGAAGAATCAGGAACAAGCGGAATAATAAATGATAATCCCCGCTACGATCAGCAGAGAACAGGTATAAGAGCATCTGTTTTACTTATACCTGATTCAAATGCGGATGTTGTAGCAATGTTCAGTCCACAGGATGGAACTTATCTCGGTGATTTTATTATAGATGACTCAACAGGTGTAAATTACGATCTCAGAACACCAATCAATGCAATTCAGGGTCCTTTAGGATTTATATTCCTGTCGGATCAGGTCTCTGATGCAGTATATGTATTTGATTCAACCGGTTTTTTCCTCTATACTGCAGCTGACACTTCAGACGGATTAAATAATATAAGAGGAATTGATTTTAGAAATGACACATTATTTGTTACAAGCGGTGATGATTATATTGCAATGTTCAATGAACCACATAGTTTTGCTGGATATTTCATTCAGGATGGAAGTGATCCTTTTGACATTCTCTTTTTATCAGATGAACGCTCTCTTGTAAGTGATATACAGGGATCAGCAGATAATATAAGATTGTACAATGCAAACGGGACACTCAACCAGGAATTATTTTCAATAAATTTTCCCGAGCAAGTTCAATTTGATATTTCTCTTCCGGGTGAATTTTTAAATGCTGCTTTTTCAGAAAATCAAATTACTGAATTTGAAATTGACGGTACAATTATTAATACATTCACTTTTAACAGCTGCAGAGGTGTTTACAGGCTTGGAAACGGAAACATTCTTGTCACAAACGGAAACGGTGTATGGGAGCTTGATTCAGCAACAGGTTCAACGCTTCATCAGGAATATGCAGGATCGTGCAGATTCATAGAGCTGTGCGAAGTTAGCCTTGGAGTTGAAGAAACAAATACAGGAATAAAAAATATTGAGATTTTCAGTTTAACACCAAATCCATTTTCAAATGAATTGGTTGTCAATTATTCTCTTACAGCACCGGAAAATATAAATATATCTGTATATTCAGTTATAGGAACAAAGGTTAGAACTTTAGTTGACGGTTATGTTCAACCTGGAAATAATATAATAATATGGGATGGTAAAAATGATTTCGGACTGTTATTAACAGACGGTGTTTATTTCATCAATATAAAAACAGAATCAGAGAATATCAGAGAAAAAATAACATTCATAAAATAAATAGAAAAGACATCGCAATAATAATCAATATTAAAAAAGTTAAACAGCAAGTTTTAACATAAAGGATTAAAATGAAGACTTTAAAATTTTTAATTGTCTCTTTTTTTATCTTAACAATAATACCATCTGTTGCTTATTCGGAAAGTTCATCTGATTCTGCAGTTTATGCTTACAAAATATACAATGATTACTATGTCGAAGGTCTGGATAGTGTAATTAATATTAATTTTGAAGTACTTGAAGTTACAAGTTCTCCAAATCCCGAAGCCACTGATAAAATCAATCAAGTTATAAAATCTGAAATTTTCGAGGATTCATTAAGTTTTCAACAATATTTTGATGGATTTGTAAAACAGTATGTTTCAACAATGGAAGTCAATCCTGATATGCCGAGGGGAGGATGGTTCGATGAAAGAACTATCTCAGCAGAATACAACGATCATGGAATATTATCACTCGGTATTCATTGTTTTTCCTTTACCGGCGGTGCTCATCCTTCTCATGGGCCTTTATTTTTTAATTTTGATCTCTACTCAGGTGATACTTTGACATTGGATGACATTTTCTCTGAGCATGCCATGACAGAACTTAATTTGATGGGAGAGGATAAATTCAGGGCTATGTATTCCATTCCCCTTGAAGAGAGTATCAATGATCAGGGATTCTGGTTTGAAGATGACAGATTCAGTCTTAACAATAATTTTTACTTAACTCCCGAAGGTCTCTATTTTTTATACAATCCTTATGAAATTGCCTGTTATGCAAACGGATATACAACTCTTGAATTCAAATGGAATGAAATCAAAGATCTTATTGATAAAACTTCAATTGTTTATTCGATTTATTAAGGTTTAATTACGTAATCGGAAATCCACTCGTAACCGTATCTACCATCCTTTGTTGTAATGTAGATCCTTGAAGTATCGGGGATTACCATATCATATTCTTCCCCTGAAACTTCAATAGTCTCACTATCCCTTCCTTCTCTCCATGATCGGGTTATTACATAGAAGTCATAATCATCATCATCTTTATCGAAGTATTTATCCTCTATCAGCATATTATAAGTTTCAGGTCTGGATTTATCCAAATAACCATTTAAGAACATTTTACCACTTATACCGGATAACATAAAACCGGTTATGGTTAAAATAATTGCTATTAATAGTTCACTGTGTGATGTCGATCTTCCCTTTAACAATAATCCGGCTATAGGAATATAGAGAAATAAACCAAAAATTCCTATTGGCAGAGCAGTTAAAATCAAAGACCATACATCAAGAGGTTTATAAAATATAAAACTTCCTAATAGCATCAATACTCCGGCTATTTCAAGAGATATTGGAATTGCAAAAGCTGTAATCCTTTTAATTTTCCAAATATTATCAGGTGTATCACCGTAGGTTTCGTAAGTTCCCCGAATCTTCTCAATTAATCCGGACATATAGGATACAATGTTTTCTATTTCCTTTTCACTAACAGGTTGAGTGTTGTTACCGAGGAGCTTACTTGCAGTAAATATTTGTCCGTTATATGAAATATTTTTATAACCACCTTCGTAGATGTTATTTACAGCATCTCTGCATTGTGAATTTCTGAATAAATTTTCTACAATTTTCGGAGTGTTAGTTGTAATATAAAATTTTTCATCAAACATCTGATCTAAAGTGGAAATTTCAACAGCTATATTCAGCTTTTTAAAAAATCGATCAAATCCGGATTCTCTTCTTACTTTAAATGAAAAATTTGAAGGAATATTTATTGAAATTACTAAAGAGGATGGAGAATTTTTTTTTTTTGAAAAATATGAATAATAATATTCAATTCCGTTATATATTCCCTTCCCTCCTCTTTTAATATTCTTATTTGATTTATTTGAAACACTACCCTGTTTCAATCTATTTCTTCTTTTAATCATCAGAACAACATGTATTATAACAGAAGTAAGTATTATTGAGACTGCAATTGCAAAAACCTGTGTAATTTCCATATTTTCTCCTTTTTACAAAAATCACAATAAATCAGATGGATTAATAAAATTTATTAACAATTTTGAATATCACTTGAAATGCTTATATTCAGATTATATTATACGGTGTATTAATATCTACAAGCAAATTTATTTAAAATAATAAAATTAAAAGGAGGAACATGTGTTTGAGATTTTAACAGTTTTTCTAATTTTGTGCTCTTCATTAAATACACTTGAAGATCCTGCTATCGGAGATATTCAATTTACAGATGAAAACATTATATCGCATTTACCCTCTACTTTTATTGGAACATCTTCTCCGATAATACCTCCGGAACTTAACCTGACATTAACATCAAGTGCAAATCAGGAAACTATATATGTTTCATTTACAAGCAGCCAGGTTCTTTATGCCGGCTGGATTGATACCACATTTTGTTCTACATATCCGAACTGGAATTATTGGTGGCTGAATACAAGACTTGGAATCGACGATCTCGATTCAATCTATGTTCTTACTTCTCTATATAATTATTCAAGCTCAAATTACAATTTTCATAAAGATGTTCTTGATTATGCGGGTACTGTAATTAACCAGGATCCTGAATGGAATGGTTATCAAATGCAGCCAATAATTGAAGATGGTTTGGAGAATAATCATTATATCGGACATACATTAATGGGCTGGAGTAATAATATGGATGATGGAGCTGTTGATGAATTAAATTATATCTATTCCTCAAAAGCAAGTGGATCAGGTGATATTTTCTTTACACTACTTGATTCAATAGGCAATTATGTTTTTAATCAGACCCCTGTTGCTTCCGGAGATACAGCTAACAGTTGGTCGGGCGATTCACATCTTGCTATTGATTCTTCAGGAAATATTTATATATGCTGGTCAAGAGATATGCATGAGATAGTATACTCAATGTCCACTGATGGAGGTGCAACCTGGCTTCCGCCAAAAACTATAGCTTCAGATTTCTCAAATCAGGTAAATAAACCTGAAATGCTGATCAGTCCTGACAATCATATACACTTCATATGGCAACACTGGACCGGTTCTCATAATCATCTGATGTATAAGAAATTATATCCGGATGGTTCCTGCTGTGTTGATACAACAAACTTAACACCTACAGGTTCGATACAGGCATGGTCACCTGATTTTACAATGGACCCCGATACTAATATTCATATTGTGTGGTCTCCATCACACCAGGGAAGTTCAACTCTATACTATACTTTAATAGACGGAAAACTTGACAAAAGCGGGCTCCCTTCAACAGATACCGAAATAACAATAATTCAGGAATATGGATTTTATTCAAATGCTGAGAAAAAAAGATATCCAAAAGTTATTACAGATTCATTATGCTGCCCAGGTGTAATATTTGACCAGGGTGAATATGGTACTCATAATACTAAAACCGTATATTTTATAAAACAAACTCTTCCACCTCAGGGAATTATTGTCTTTCAGGATTCATCAATTTATAAACTTGATATAGATACAGTTGGAGGATATACCGCTTCTTTTGTAGTTTCAGATACTGGAAATTACTTTGTAAAAGTATGGGCATGGAATGAGGAAGGGGAACTTGGGTGGGATACAGCTTCAGTTGATATTTCTTTAGGGATTTCAGAAGACATTAAATATGAAATACCTTCTTTATATTTAGATTTATTCCCGGTAACTTTCAATCAATTTCTCAATATTAAATTCGCAACATTAGATAACGAGGAAGTAAATCTCAAAATCTATGATTTATCCGGAAGAAGTATCAGAACTCTTATTCCTAACCAGATAATGACATCTAATTCTCATAGTATTTATTGGGACGGAACTGATGATTCAGGTAATAAAGTAAATTCAGGTGTATATATTGTCTATTTTTCAGCATCTACTCTTGAAGGAAATTATAGATTTGTAAAGTATTCAAAAGTAACTTTAATAAGATGATAATTTTATTTGTAATATTTGTTATGTAAAATAAATTTTTTTTAAAATAAGTGAAAAATATAATAGGGACTGATTAGTCCCTATTTTCCTGTTATTATATAATGAATTTCTTCCTTTGAATCAGAAAAATCAACTTTAGTAATTAATTTGAAACTATTTCCATAATCAATTATTTTTGGAAATACTATTCTAACCGAAGCCACCTTATCTTCTTCGAAATCAAACATATCCATAATTATACACAACTGATCTACAGAAAAATAATTATCTTCTACAGCTAATTTTAAAAGACTTATTTTATCATCAGTAAAAGTTTCATCTTCCAATTGAACAATAAATTCGTGAAATGATTCATCATCTATTTGATCAATAATGTTATCAGCATGATGATCATCAGGTACTAAATAATACAAATAATATAAAGTCAAACAGAGATCTTCAATTTCATTCAATTTCTCAATTGCCATCCTTTGCATTATTCTGGAATCAATATATTCTACACAATTGGTATGAAGATAATTTATATCTTCTAATATCTTTGTTATTAATAATGCAGGTGAATTATGAAGTATCTCTAAGTCACTTTCTGTCATTGAAGCACTTAAATCATCTTCTCCGGCAAATGTTATTCTTTCAATTTCTTCTGCATTAATACATGGTATGAAAAATAATACAAAAAATAAAGAGATAATTGCGGTTATTTTCATATAAACTCCTTGTTAAAATTTTTTGATTTTTTTGTTATATCATTTTAATATACTAAAATCAATAGAATCAGCTCTTTAATACATTTAATTGTAGGAATTTATATATATCAGATTCTTCTTATGATATACATTCTTAATCTATAATAAAAAACATAATAAACTTGAATATTATGAATATCAGAAAACACTATATAGAAGTAAAAAAGGTTCTAAGAAAAAATAAATATTCCGGTATTTTCTCCGGGAAATACAGCTTTTCTCCGTACAGAGCCTGCTCTCATGCATGTAAATACTGCGACGGAAGATATGAAAAATATTATATTGAAGGTGACTTTGAAAAAGATATTGTAATAAGAAAAAACATTTCTGATCTTCTCGATAAAGAGGTCGATAAAATCAGAGAGAGAGGTATTATTTCCGTAGCTTCCGGTGTCAGCGATCCTTATCAACCTGTTGAAAAAGAAGAAAGAATCATGAACAGATGCTCGGAAATACTTTCTAAAAATAATATTCCTGTTTCAGTGATGACAAAATCTTCTTTAATTATAAGAGATATAGATAATTGGAAGAAAGTACATGATAATAATTTCTTCTCACTAATGGTTTCTCTTGTCTATTCAGATGATAGTATAAGAAAGATTTTTGAACCATTTGCCGGTTCCGTTGAAGAAAGACTTGAAACTCTTAGAACATTCAAGGAAAAAGGAATGTACACAGGTGTAACGATGATGCCACTTATTCCATATATATCAGACAGTGAAAAACAGATAATAGACTTGGTGGAAAAATTAAAGGAAATAAATGTTGACTTCATCTGGCCCGGTTGTCTTACATTGAAAAGCGGAAAACAGAAGGCTTTATTTTTCAATACAATTAAATCAGAATATCCTGCCTTTTTTGACAAATTCAAAGATTTGTATAAACAGGAAATCTGGACTGGAGAACCTTCAAAAAAATATTTAATTAATTATTCAGCAAGGATTGTGAAAATATTGAAGGATTTTTCCATACCTATGAGACCTCCTCACTATATGTATAAAGATAAAGTATATCTATATGATGAATTATTTATCCTGTTGGAGCATATGAAATCACTGTACTTTTTACGAGGTGTAAACATCAAACGTCTTTCTGACAGTGTCAGAAGATATAATGAATGGTTGTTTGATGAAAAAAAATATTACGGTAGAAAAAGAAAATCGGATTATATGGATATCGATAATAAAATAAAGTTATTGATGAAAAATAATAAATTCAATGACATTCTGAAAAACGACAAATTATGTACTTTTTTAGACAAAATAGTACTTGAAAGAATGACATTTAATTACTCAAAGATGAAAATTGAAAATAATTGAACTTTAAATATTTTTTCCCAATCAGACTTGATGTAATCCTTCAACTAAATTCTAATGATGCTGATATTTTTAATACACAAATATATTTCACAATAATTTCTTTCTAACCTCATCAAGTTGATCACGTACTTC
>CBDUTX010000103.1:0-7426 GCA_965370235.1 uncultured Desulfuromonadaceae bacterium
TTAAATCATTTTTCTTTTCCAGCCTTATGCTCACTGTTAGCACTGCTCTTGTTGTTTTATTTCTCTGTCTTGGAACAGGTATAAATTCAGCACTTGGAAAGATATTTTCATCATCTCTTACAAGAGGACAGATCCTCGTAACATCACCTGCAAGGAAAGTCGGTGTTTTTACATTGAGGGATGAGGAACTTCCGATACTAGACAGTGAAGCAGCAAAGATAATTTCTTCCATTGAAGGTGTTGAGAAGGTGGATTCACAACTTTTCTGCAGCGTACCTGCATTTTTGACAGGTCACATTCCCGGGCTTGAAGGAAATTACTATACTGATGTAACACTCGAAGGAGTTGACAGCTCAATTATTGACGACCCATCTGCGAGGAGAATATTCCAGAGGAGCTTCTATGATTCAACTTCAAGAGTATTGCCCGTTATTATTTCTACATCGTTATTAAATCTATACAATGCAGGTCTTGCACCGGCAAACAGACTACCGGGAATAACACCGGAAGCTGTAATTGGTCTGGAATCCGATCTTCTCATAGGCAGAAGTTCAATAAGAGCAGAAAGTCTTCCATCAAGAATGTTCACTATAAGAGCGGTTGGATTATCATCAAGTCTTTCACTCGTAGCTCTTGGAGTTCCAATTGAATTTGTTAAACAGGCGAATACATATTACCATCCGGATCAAGTCCAGGAATATTCATCACTTGTCATCACCGTATCCTCACCTTCAGAGGTATCGAGAGTAATAGAGGAGATTGATGAACTTGGATATGTAACTGAAACCGACAATGAACTTGTAAAGAGAACATCTTCCTTTCTCAGATTGGTAGCTTTTGGTATTTCAATTCTTTCGATTATAATAGTGGTTTCTTCTCTTGTCAGCACAGTTTATACAATATCTGAGCAGGTTACAAACAGATCGTCAATGATAGGAGTGTTAAGAACTCTTGGGGCTTCGCCAAATGTTCTTACATCACTTTTCTCATTTCAGGTTTTCGTTATCACTTCAATTGACCTTCTTGTTGGATTTTCAATAGGTATTGGAATGGCTTTTGTACTCGATCAGATAATCAAAATTCTACTTCCTTCTGTTTATATTCTTACAGGAGGGGTTGTAGGTTTCCCCATAATATTGCTTTTGGTTATATTTTTAGTTTTAAGTTTAATCCCTGCATTTGTAGCTTATGGAATATTTATCAAGATTGTAGGGAAGAGATTGACAGATCTTCTCAATGTTTAATTGTAGAGAAAAAATGGAGAAAATGTGAAAAATAATATCAAAAAGATATTTATTATAAAAAATTTGTGCCAGGGGTGTGGAGGATGTGTTGCCGTCTGCAGTCCGTTTGCACTTGTCATTTCAAACGGAACAGCTCAATTAGATCAGGATAAATGCATACAGTGTCTTTCATGTATAAAAGTTTGTCCTGTATCAGCAATTAAAGAGGTGGAGTTGGATGAAAATTAAAGCTGATGTTCTTGTTGTTGGAGGAGGACCTTCCGGTACAACAGCAGCAAGATACCTCGCTGATGCAAAATTAGAAGTTATTTTGGTTGAAAGGAATAATGAACTTGGGAAAGACATCAGATGTGCCGAAGGATTGGATTTGCCTACTATTGAAGATGTTGTCGGTGAAATATCCGAACATCTTATATCTATCCCTATTGATAAAATAATAATTGACTATAAAGGTGACAGGATAAGAGCAAATTCACCTGGGCATGGTGTTATATTGGAAAGATATCTTTTTGACAAATACCTTGGTCAATTAGCTGCTCGGTCAGGATCAAAGATCATGTTAGGTTGTCATGTAACTGATTTAAAAAAGGATAAAGACAGATGGATAGCGACAGGTATTCAGGGAGATGAAGAGGTTACATTTGAAACAAAAGCAATTGTCGCTGCCGATGGTGTTGATTCAGCAATAGGAAGGCTTGCAGGGATAGACACATCGATATTTCCAAGAGATCTTTATTCATGTTCCGAGGTGAAAGGGGATTTAACGGGATGTGAGGAAGATGGAGCATTACTTATTGCACTCGATGAAGACCTTTTTACAGGAGGATATGCATGGAGCTTTCCTAAAGCAGGACATATAGGCAATATAGGTCTTGGCATAAGAGGAGATGCAGGAGGAGATACTGCTGCTTGCAGGCTTGAAACATGGCTGAAGAGAGATTATCCGAATATGGCAAAACTTTCATATCTTGTCGGTTGTGTTCCTGTTAAAAAGATGGAAAGGATGTCAGCCGAAGGAATTTTAATTGTTGGAGATGCTGCAAGACTTGCAGATCCTTTAAGCGGAGGAGGGATAGGACCTGCTCTTACATCGGCAAAACTTGCTTCTGAGATTTTGATTAAATTGTTCAAAAAGAATGAACTTGATAAAACACATATATATGATAAAGCCTGGTGGAACGGAGAAGGGAAAGAATTTGAGCAGAGGATGTTTTTGAGGAATGTTTATATTTCAAATGATAAAAAACTCCTCCCTGTTGTATTTCAATGGGGTAAAAAAAATCTTGATGGCAGGACAATCGAGACTTTTTCGGCAAATGAAATGCTTTTAAGTTTGATAAAATCGGTACCTCAATTGTTTAAATTAGCTTCTTCGATAGTGCCTACTTTGATGAAATTGGTTTTTAAAAGGTAGGAATAAACAACTTACAGAAAAGAATGAACTTTATGCAAAATTATCTTATAGATACAGGAGGATAGATGAAATTAATTTTATTATCTCTAATTTTAATAATTTTGACATTTTCAGTTTATGCTGATAATTACTGGGTGTTTTTTACAGATAAAGACATCGAACGCCGCGGCGGAGAGCAGGCTGTTATTAATGAATTGTATACATATCTCTCTCCAAGAGCGATCTGGAGGAGAAATATAAGGGGAAATGCTCCTTGTATAAACGATGCTCTTCCAAGTGAAAACTACATAAATGAGGTTGAAAATCTTGGATATACTGTCGTTGGTATGTCACGCTGGTTGAACTGTGTGATAATATCAACAGATGAAACATCTGAAGTTCTTGATCTTCAGGAGCTTGTTTTTGTCCGTGAGGTAAAACGAATTTCATCTTATGTTGCAAAAGAAGAATTAGATAAAAAAATCTCCGAGAATTTTTTTGATCTCAATTATGGTTTTTCTGAATTCCAGCTTTCATTTACTGGAATAAAAGCTTGTCAGGATGAAGGATACAGGGGAGAAGGTGTGATAATTGCAATTTTTGATACCGGTTTTGACAGACATCACGAAGCCCTCCTTCGTTATACAGAGCATGATTCATTGATAGTTGATGAATGGGATTTTGTCAACGGAAACAGATCAACAGAATCATCCGATACAACCGATACAATGGATTACGGAGCTAACAGGCTGGCTGAATTCAGACATGGTACAAGGATGTTTGGACTAATAGGAGGATTCAAATCTGGACAGCTTGTAGGAGCTGCAAAGAACTCACTGTTTTGCCTGTATAAAACCGAATGGTATGACGGAGGGAGAGAAGATGTCATTATGGAAGAACACTGGTGGGTTCTTGCTGCTGAAAGAGCTGATTCAGCCGGTGCTGATATAATATCATCGAGTCTTGGATACAGAAATTTCAGGGATACTACAGATTGGTCATATTCTGATATGAACGGAAGCACAGCATATGTTTCACAGGCAGCTTATGCTGCTGCATCTAATGCTGGAATTATAGTCGTAACTGCGATGGGTAATATTGTCTGGGCAGTGGGATCAATCGATCCTGCTCTTGATACATGTATAAAAGCTCCGGCAGATGCAGATTTAGTACTTTCAATAGGTGGAACAGATTCCTCGGGAGCTCATTACAGGAAAATGTCAACTGTCGGTTCAACTGATTATTGGTATGCAAGCGCCGGAGGTCCGACATCAGACGGAAGATTGAAACCGGTGACATGTGCAAGCTGGTGGGCACTTACTGTCGAACCACAGATAGGTGACAGCGGTTACAGTTACGGAGGAGGAACTTCAATGGCAACTGCGGTCTCAGCAGGAGGTGTTGCGCTTCTTCTGCAAGCTCATCCCTCATGGAATCTGACAAAAGTGATGCATGCACTGAAAACAACAGCTTCAAGAAGTTCTAATCCTGATACTTTGCTCGGATGGGGTGTTTCTAATTTTCATGCTGCTCTTCACACTGAAACTCCTGAAGTTCCTCCTGTTACATCAAGTTCAATTCAGAATGTCTATCCAAATCCTTTCCTTCATGGAAACAATAATGATCTGACTATTGAATATGTACTTCTCGACCGTACAAATGTTGATTTCTACATTTATTCAATTGATGGAACTCTTGTATGGAAAACTGAGATAGGAGTTATAGATGATGGAGTTGCTACAATAACATGGAATGGAAGAAATCTCTCAGGTGAACATGTTGCAAGTGGTATTTATTATATAAAACTTGAAACTGGTTATGGAAAAGATATAAAAAGGGTGGTTATAATTAGATAATGAACTATAAACAATGAACAATGCCCAGCACCACTAAATATAAGAATTATTTGCCACAGATAAACACGGGAAACACAGATAATATGAAAAATGATAAAATCTTTTACTACGCAAAAAACTTTATCAGTTTATGATAAGCACAGAAGAAGACAATGAGCAATTCCCATCCCCATAAAAGAAAAGAATTTTTATCCACGAATTACACGAACCCACCACAGATAATAAAACAGATGATAAAATCTTTTACTACGCAAAAAACTTTATCAGTTTATGATAAGCAAAGAGAAAAACAATGATCAATGCCCAGCACCAAATAAACAAAGTATGTAGGGACAGGTCGTGACCTGTCCGATATTATAGATAAAATGAAAAAAATAATAACCAGAAAATCACAGAATCGTTTAGAAGAATATGATTATTCCCAATCAAATTATTATTATGTAACCATTTGTACAGATAATCGAAAAAAATGGTTTGGCGAAATTGAAAATAACGGAATGTTATTAAATCACAATGGGCAAATTGTAAAACAACAATGGCAATGGTTGGCAAAACAATATTTATATATTGAATTAGACGAATATGTTGTCATGCCTAATCATATTCATGGGATTTTAATTATAGATAATTCTATTCGGACAGGTCACGACCTGTCCCTACATAAAATTAAATCATTATCATCATTGATTGGTGCGTTTAAAACAACATCGTCTAAATTAATTCATCAAAATGGATTATCTGATTTTACCTGGCAACGGTCATTCTATGATCATATAATCAGAAACGATAAATCAATAAACAAAATCCGCGAATACATAAGAAACAACCCCACCACATGGGATAAAGATGAAGAAAATATAAATTGAATATGAACAACAATTTAAGATTTTAGAAGTTTAATTCAATAAGACAGAGAGCATTGAGAAAAAAAAGTAAATTAAAAATGCCTGAAAATAAGTTAAAAAAAATAGTTTTATCAGCTCCTGAAACTCCAGGTATATATATTTTCAAAGATAGAAAAAACAATCCGATATATATAGGAAAAGCGAAAAATATAAAAAAAAGACTTCTTTCATATTTTTCTAAATCTGAAGCTAAAAATGAGATCATACTTCTGAATTCAAAGAATATCGAGTTTATATCTTTGAAAACGGAAGAAGAAGCTTTAATACTCGAAGCAGATCTTGTCAAATTTCATCGTCCTAAATACAATGTACAATTGAAAGATGACAAGCATTTTCCATATGTCAGAATAGATTTAAATGAAGACTGGCCTTATCCTGAAATTGTAAGAAAGATAAAAAAAGACAGAGCTCTGTATTTTGGTCCATATGTAAAACCTGTTTCAATTAGAAAAACACTTGTACTATCAAGAAAAATATACACTTTTCGTAACTGCAAGGGGAATTTACCAAAAAAGGCATGCCTCGACAGTTTTATAGGTTTATGCAGTGCTCCCTGTGAAGATGCAAATCAAAAAGATCAATACAGAAAAAATATTATAAATTTAGTCAGATTTCTCTCCGGTGATATCAATAAACTTGTTGATGAAACAGAAAATGAAATGAAAAAATATTCTAAATATGAGGAATTTGAAAGAGCTGCAGAATTGAGAGATAGGATAAAAAACCTGAAGGAAAGCTTGATCGGAAAGAGAGAGGTTTTCAATGATGGGAAAGACAGAGATATTATTGGATTTGCAACATTCAAAAAGAGAGCCTGCATTTATCTTATGCAGATAAGAGAGGGAAGATTACAGAATTCATTTCCAGTATTTCTTTCACTTGGGAAATCTTCTGCCGATACATACGATGATGAAATAATTGAGAGATTTATTGTAGATTACTACAGAGGACATTCCCCTCCTGAGGAAGTACTGCTTAAAGAGAAACCTGATAATTTCAAGATTCTTGAAAATTGGATCAAGGATAAATATAAATATAGAGTGAGAATTAAGAAAACTACAGAAAAAATAGCCAAAGAGATAATTGAAGGTTTGATTAAATCTGCAACTACAAAATTACTGATTGATAAGAATAATATACATTCTGTAATAAAAGAACTTGCAGTCACACTGAAACTTGAAAAACTTCCCAAATTGATTTATGCATTTGATGTCTCACACATACAATTCCAGCAAATTAAAGGGAGTCAGATAGTATTTAAAAATGCAAAAACATATAAAAAATACTATAGGCAATACAATATTAAAGATGGTTCAGACGATCTTGCTGCTATGAGTGAGATGATGACGAGGTGTTCTGCTGATATGAAAGATGATAAAATTCCAAAACCCGATTTAATACTTGTTGATGGAGGAATTGAACAGTTGAAAGTTGTAAAAAAGGCTGTTGAATATTACAAACTTAATATCCCTATGTTTTCACTTGCAAAAAGATATGAGAATATATACACAGTAAAAGGAGACATAATATCACTTCCAAAATATTCTCAAGTCCTTCTCTTTCTGAAAAGAATAAGAGATGAAGCACATAGATTTGCTATAACACAGCACAGAAAAAAAAGAAGAAAGGAAACAAAAGATTCGCTTTTTAAAAAAATACCGGGTGTAGGTGAGAAAAGAGCAGTTCATTTGAGAAAAGTTTTTGGGACAGTTGCCTATTTAAAAGAAGCTTCAATTGAAGAGATTGCTCAGATACCGGGTTTTGGATTAAAAAGAGCAAAGGCAATTAAGGAATTTCTTGATGGGGAAATAACTCCCCAGGCAACCCAATAATATTTTACCACAGAGAACACGGAGAAATACAGAAAAGAAAGAAAATGATAAAATAAATTTGCTTCGCAAAATAATTTTATCGATTCACAGGAATAAAGAAAGAGACCACAGAGCATAATTCTACCCGTCCAATATTAAGAGTTTTACCAGTAGAGTAGGAGCAGGAAGTTTGTTATTTAGATTTCGCCATAGTCAG
>CBDUTX010000104.1:0-7416 GCA_965370235.1 uncultured Desulfuromonadaceae bacterium
AATATCGCTTTACTTTTTTGTCCCCGCTCTGTTCCTCTTTTACTTCAAATGCTCCAGATAAGAAAACCTGCCCTTCTTTAAGGTCCTTCCATGGGAATTGCTCCACTTGCGATTCAGGAATAGACATCAAATCTGTGTAGATACCTTTTTTAGATTTTTTTTCCAGATTAATCGACTGAACCACAATTTCTTCTACCTCTTGGACAATATCCTTCCAAAAATCAGGTTCGTCTTTAAACTCTCCTGACTCACCATGTTTTATCAATTCACAGATTTCAAGGCGAATAAGGTTTTCAGAAAGTCGCTCATCTACTGTGATCCTGCGCACTGTGTCGATACAATCTTCTTTGTCCATTTATCCCTCTTTTTATATCCTAATAATTCTTGAATATACCTTAACACTACTTTAATTACTGTATTAAAATATGAATAGTACTGTCAAGTATATTGTATAAATTTATTATTCCAATTCCCAATTGTTACGAACAATTTGTTCAAAATAATTATGTCGTAAAATAAATATCCTTATTACATTATTTAATACCTCGTGTGGAAAATATTTTTAATTGGAGAACAATTTCAGATAATGATCATATATCTGCTTCTGTATCACATTGTACAACTTATTCTAATAAATTGATTTCTTGTTCCAGCATTTTAATAGCATTTTTGATTGCAAAAAATTCAGGAATAACTCCATATATCATTTCCTGCATGTGGTTATAATCATCTTCTAACACTCGGCATTTCTGGTCTGATGGTAAAAGTTTAAATGTACATTTAAATTTCGTTCTGAGGTGTCCGTGAAGCACGCGGTCCAATCTCCAATTTTATAAAGTCAAGCAAATAGCTGGCAGAGAACGATGTTGGATAGTGAATAGTTATAATATGACCATCTGTTTTGTCAATTTTAAACCTCACCTGTTTATTGGTTTTTTCTTTCAGAATTTTATCGAGACACGGAACTATTGACACTATGTTTTACTTCTTTCGTTTGTTATATAAACATATTTAGATGGTATTTGAGTAGAGAAGACAAGAATGTTCAGAGCTGTTTCATCCGAAGGTTCGATCTGCCATTTGAATTTTCTGGCAAGAGCCTGAGCGACTCGTGGTATTTCAACCGCTTAAAATTAGCACTTAACCACTTTTTACTATATTGCATGTTTCCTGCTGGGATTTCTCTTATTTAGCTTATTACCGCTATTCATTGGTTTCCTAATTTTGTTTTTCTGCGTTGGCAAAAAGTGTTTGAGCACCTTTATTTTAATAACATCATTTTCCTTGTAATAATTTTCTCTTCACGATTATTGTCATTTCTGCTGAAATATTCACTGGTATCTCATGTTTACGAGGGATGTATTCACTTTATTTACCCTTATCCCTTTTTCATTCATTTGAACTCACCTGGCTGGAAAGTATAGCTTTCTAGTCTGGTGGAGTAATTTTTAGAAATTCAGTTATTCATAATGTGTCCACATACGAATAACTTTTACTATTTTAAATCTTTTTAGTATTTGATAGACAAGACGGTGTTTGATATTTATTCTTCTAGAATATGCACCTTCCAAATCACCAACTAATTTTTCAAAAGGTGGAGGATTTTGAAAAGGATCATTTTCGATAATTTCAAGAAGTTCTTCTGCTTTTGAACGTAAACCTGCTGTTGACAATTTTTTTGCATCTTTTTGTGCCTGTTTTGTGTAAACTAATTTCCAGCTTACCACTTTAGTTTTTTATTACAGTTTTTGACAGGAGTTTTTAGACCTTCGCGAATAGATTTTCTCATTCCCGGAACAGAGAGTAGATATAGTGTTTCGTTGATTGCACGCCAGTCATCTTCTGAGATCAATACAGCATTATGCCTTTTACCAGTAATTTGTATGGGTTCGTGTGATAAGGCTGTTTTATCAAGTAATTTATATAATTTTGCTCGTGCTTCACTCGCTGTAAGCGTTATCATTATAATCACCTCCACTTAATACGTACCATAAAACGTACGGACTGTCAAGTTTATTATATTATTTCTAACATAAAATTAGGTGTACATATTACAATTATTTTTATACATCATGTGAAAAATATTTTTAATTGGAGAACAATGTAGGTACGCATTCAAAATTCGATCTTTTATTTACATGTTTTAAGGCAAGCTCTAAACCTGCTCTGAATACACCTTCCCATACAATTATTATCATTTTGAAAATAATTCCATGTATATGATTTGGCGCCATTAATTTTATCTTATTGATTTTCTATAGTTGTAATTAGGCTTATAAGATTTTGGACAGTAATATCAAATCATGGTATCCTTTGTATCACAATAATAATCAAAAGGAGTAAAAATGAATAAGAAATTAACTTTATTAGCGCTCATAGTTTTTTTCATTCCTTTGATTTTAACTGCTGAAATACCTGACTGGTCGGGAACCTGGGAAACAACTTATGGAAAATTAACTCTCATACAAAAAGACAACATTGTTACCGGTTGGTATTTTTTAAGCGGTTCATGCTCTGTTGAAGGGGAAATCGAAGAAAGTGGAAAATTGACATTTAAATATATAGAACCGGCTGCAAGCGGCGAAGGATGGTTTGAATTATCTGAAGATGGAATGTCTTTTTCAGGAAAATGGAGAGAGCATGGTTCTATTATCTATTATGATTGGGAAGGATACCGTGTCGGAAGTATTTCAAATAAAAAATGGCTTGTAATATTAGAATCAGAATGGGAAAAACTCGATGAAACCGAATACTCCTTTGGAGCTATGCTTGAAGCCTGGCTAAAAAGAATCGAAGATGTTGAAGTAAGACACCGTTTTATCCATGATGTTGATGATATGATAAATTTCTGCATGGAAGCAGGTATGCTTGAAGGCTCGCTATATCTGATTTTTGCTTCTCATGCCGAAGAAGACGGTTTGGTTCTTAGAGACGAAGTAGCTGGAGGGGATGAAATAATCGAAGCTATATTATATTGTCCAAATATTAAATTAATTCATTTCAGTGCTTGTAAAATAATGAATGGAAATATTCCTGAGCAGATAATTAATTCAAAAAAGACGTGGGATCATGAATTTATAGTTTCAGGCTATACAGAAAGTGTAGACTGGGCAGGAAGTGCCGTTATTGAGTTTTTCTACTTAAATATGATCTTTGAAAGAGGATTTTCTCCAGAAGAAGCAGCAAACTCCGTTATTGAGTCATTTAATTTTTCAGGGACCAGATCTACCAAATGGATGGATGCGTGTGGTTTCACCTGGATTAAACCTTGATAGTTTAATAAAATTTTTATATAATTGATTATAAGTAAATATGTAAATATCTAATATGATAGATAAAATAATAAATTTCTTTACCAATCCTACATTTATCAAGATCCTTACCAATCCTCTATTTATTAAAATATGTACAATAATAATATTGTTAATATTTCTAAATTATATCATAAAATTAATAATTAGAATTTATAAAAAAAATCAAAAAAATAGAATTCCTTCCGATATTCACTCAGAAATTCTTGATAAATTTAAAGTAACACTTTATGCGTATGAAATTTCTTCACATAGATCAGCATCTTATAAAGTAAAAAAATTTCTTGATAATAAATGGATTAAGCATTCATTTAGAGATTTAAAAAGTGACAGGCATATGAAAGAAATGATAAAAATAACAAAACAAAGAAAATATCCTGTTTTAATTTACAATTTTGAATCAAGACCAGAGAAATTCATTATAGGTTATAATAAAAGGAAACTAAAGAAATTTTTTAAAGAACTGTACAAATTGTGTAGAAAAAGTACAAATATATACTATAGGATCTGATTGTTAAATAGCTGTTTTTTATTCTTAATAAAAGCAGCAGTTCTTAGATAAGAAATTTTCCATTTCTATATATAACTTCACCATCAGCAATTATTTCACTATCTTCATTCATATCTGCAAGAAGGTCCCAGTGAATTGGAGATTCATTTTTTCCTCCGGTTTCACCGATACTATTCCCAATTGCCATATGAATAGTTCCTCCTATCTTTTCATCAAAAAGCATATTTTTTGTAAATTTTTTAATATTATAATTAGTACCTATGGCAGCTTCTCCAAATCTTCTTGTTCCCGGTATTTCAAAGAGGCTATCGAGAAGTTCTTTTCCCTTTTTTGCTTCCCATTTTATAACTTCACCATTTTTAACTTCCAGTACAATATCTTCAATTTCTTTTCCCATATATATACCCGGATAAGTAAATCTTACTTTCCCATTTACAGAATCCTCCAGAGGGGAAGTAAAAACCTCTCCATCCGGCATATTAAATTTTCCATCCGAATTAATCCATTTTCTCCCTTTAGCTTTAAAAGAAATATCAATATCTTTTCCGACAAATTTGACAATATCAACTTTATCGAGATAACTTACTATTTTTTTCTGATTATTATGCATTTCCTCCCATTTTTTAACCGGATCTTCTTCAAACATAAAACACGAATTCAAAACAAAGTCCTCATAATCAGATATGGACATACCACATTCCTGAGCACTTGCATTGGTAGGAAATTCACAACCATTCCATTTTAATTCACCGGAAGTTGACCTCTTTGAAAAAATCTTCATTAATTCTGCTGAAGATAAACTGGCTTTTTGTAATTTAGCAGGATCAACATTTTCCATTGATTTTTTATTAAAAGGAGCACTGATACTTAAAAAAGCATCATAATTTTCTATAGCATACTTCATCATTGGAGATACAAATTCTATCTGTTCATCACTGCCTTTTTCCAATAAAAACTTACCAATTTCATTTATTCCAATTAAAACTTCCGGATTAGAACCAGCTTCAATTGCTTTTTTATAGACTTCTTTGACCAGCGGTTCTGCTAAATATGTTGAAGTGATAATTAACTTATCTCCCTTTTTTAACTCAAGTGAATAATTTACTAAAACACCAGCATATTTTTCATAGATAGTTTTCATGATGTTGCTCCTAATATGCTAAATCATTAATTTAAAATACTACATGTTTAAAAATATTATAATTTATCAAAACTCATTTGTATATAACGATCTCTGTGTTCCGACTTTTTTTAAACTATATTGTGATTTAACTATGTCCCTTATTGATGTATTTTTCTGTGGTATAAATTCTTATATTGGTTGTGTGGTGGGTTCGTTTAATTCGTGGATGAAAATTCTTTTCTTCGGTGGGTCTGGGCATTGATAATTGTTTTTTTGTGTCCTCTGTGGTTATATTTTAACTCCAGAACCTCTCAAGATATTTCTCAATATCCGTCCTTTCCCCTGCTATTGAAATATTTTTCCATTCAGCCGGATAAATACTCCTGTATTTAGAATTGAGAAATCTGTTATCGATTAAAATAATGACACCTCTGTCATATTCTGTTCTTATCACTCTTCCCGATGCCTGTAATACCTTATTCATACCGGGTATCATATATGCATATTCATATCCAAAACCGTTCATATTTTGAAAATATTCTCTTATGATTTCTCGCTCATTACATATTTTCGGTAAACCTACACCGACAACAATAGATCCAATTAACCTGTCCCCTTTCAGATCAATACTTTCAGAAAATATCCCCCCGAGGACTGCAAAGCCAATAAGAATATCTTTATTATCAGCTTTAAATTTATTTAAAAAATCCTCCCTTTCTTGTTCACTCATAGAAGGAGATTGAATTAAAATCTCAAATTGAAAGTATTTCTCTAAAAATATTCCAACAACTTTCTTCATGTATTCATAAGAAGAAAAGTAAACCATATAATTTCCATTTTTATATTCAACTACTGATCTGATTATATCTGCAATATTTTTATAGCTTCTGTCTCTTTGCCTGTACTTGGTTGAGATATATCCTGCAACTACAATATTGAGATTTTCTTCAGGAAAAGGAGATCTCAGCTCAATTAAATTATCTTCTTCCCCTCCTCCCAGCAAATCCTGATAATACTTCAATGGCTCCAAAGAAGCCGAGAAAAAAACAGAAGACTTTCCTTTTTGTAAAACCTGAGCTATTAAACTTGAAGGATCCAGACAGAATAGTTTTAACACTACTTCGTTTTTCTCTTTTTTTATATAAGATACATAATTATCATTGTAAAATTCAGATATTTTCAAAAAAGAGATTGAATTATAAAATTGCTCAAGAAGTACTTGATAGCCTTCTCGTCCGTAATTTATTAAAAGCCATTTCTCTGATTCCTCAACAAATTTTCTCAGAAGTAGTAAAATATCATTAAAAATTTCTCTCTGAGCAAAAAAGCCTCCATTATCACATTTTTTTCTTATATCAATCATATATGAATTTAATCTGTCAGCTATTTTGTAGATATTTTCATTTTTAATTTTCCTTTTTATCCTCAAAAACGGGCTTTTATATATCTCTGAAGAATACATATCCCTTGCTCTATCAATAAGATTATGAGCTTCATCGACAAGGAAAATATAATCACGCTGCCTGTATAAAAAGAACCTTCTCAAATATACTTTTGGATCAAACAGATAATTATAATCACAGATAATGAAATCGCACCAGTTCGATAGATCCAAAGAAAATTCAAAAGGACAAATTTTATGTTTTTGTGCATAGTTCTCAACTACTCCTCTTGAAATCAAACTTTCATTTTGAAGCACATCTTCTGTAGCTTTTGATAATCTGTCAAAGTAACCTTTTGCAAATTCACAATGTTCGGTTTCACAATTTTGCAATCCAAGGAAACATATCTTACTCCTTGCTGTGATTGTCACAGATTTAAGTTTAAGACCTCTTTCTATCATCAGCAACAAAGTCTCTTCAGCAATTTTCCGTGTAATAGTCTTTGCAGTAAGATAAAATATCTTTTCTGAAAATCCTTGACCAAGTGTTTTAAGAGAAGGGAATATTGTGCCGATGGTTTTTCCTATGCCTGTTGGCGCTCTGATATAAAGATTTTTCTCCTCGATAATTGTATCAAGAACTGAGGAAATTAATTCATCCTGACCTCTTCTGTAATCCTTGAAAGGAAATTCTAAACTTGAAATTGATATATCTCTTTCTTCTCTAAGATCATTTGAAAATTTAAACCAGGAATAATATTTTCCGAATAAAATATTAAAATATTCCTGAAGTTCTATACTTGAGATTTTTATTTTGAACTGCTTTACCTTCTCATCTTTAAGACTGCAGTATGTCAATTGAATAAATACATCATCTATATCATTTTTCTGTGTGTATAAAAAGGCATAACACTTAACCTGTGCCCAGTACTTCTCATTATCTCCCATTTCAATTTTATCGAGTTTCATGTTTGTGGTTTTAATTTCATTTATAATCACCTCGTCATCAGATACAGATATTGAATCAGCAAAACCTCTGATCCTGAAGAGAAAACCTTCAAAATCGATGTTGTATTCAAGAGGAACTTCT
>CBDUTX010000105.1:0-7399 GCA_965370235.1 uncultured Desulfuromonadaceae bacterium
CCACATCAAAGACTTCATTCCCATAATCTGACATTTTTTTTAAATTACATTTATTAACAGGAATAAGCCAATCTCTCATTTTTTCATCTGTTGAATGAAGGGAAAACTGAAATTGAAAATTTTTGGGATATTTTCTTTTCTTTATATCTTTAAGCTCTTCAAAGAAATTATCAGTTCCTCTTGGAGCAATTGTCGATAAAGAAATTACAAGTCCGGGGGCATCATAAAGTCCGGGAAGTTTTGTGAGAACTTTCAACACATTATTATTAAATGAAGGTTCACCAATTCTTGTAAATTGAATCTTAAATTTTTCTACATTTACTTTTTTATCGGGAAATCTTTTCTCAACAAGATAATCTATCTGAGATAATATCTCCTCTTCGGAGAGTCTGCCTTGATAATAATTACCTGCATCACAAAATCTGCATTTAACAGGGCAACCATAAAGCGTTGAAAGCATTAAAACCCATTTCTTCTCCCTTGTATTTGGTGGCTGAATTGATTCAACAAATTCAACAAGCTTTCCTTCATCAGATTCTGCAATATATACAACAGCAATATCATCTTTACCTGTCCTGGCAAGCACTTTCATGGTTTTTCTCCCGATAAGATTCGATTAATTTTCATTGCAGCCCTCACTCCATCACCTGAAGCAATCGATAACTGTCTGAATAAATTATTTTTTACATCTCCTATTAGAAATAACTTACCTTCCATTATTAAACTAAGAATCATTTTTTGAGTATCTGCAGTAATGAAATCAACATTTGGTTCTCTCCCTGCAGCAATCAGTAAAAATGATGCTTTTATAATTTTATTATTATCACAACAGACAAGTTTCAATCCATCTTTATGTCTATTAATTTTTTTTACTTCGGTTTTTTTTAAATAAGTTATATTTTTTTTATTGATAGCTCTCCTAAATAACAGAGGTAAACACTTTGCTCTTTCATTCCTGTTGATTATTATAACCTCATTGTTCATTGATAAAGTCATAGAATAGTCAAAAGCTGCATCACCACTGCCAATAATTGCAATTATTTTGTTTTCTATTTTCATCATATTGTATACTTCATAAAATATTAGCTCTTTTACATCATCTGTTATATCAGATCTAAATATTTTCCTCGGTTTTGTCCCGGAAGCAACTACAACAATCCTGCAAAATATTTCATCAGAAAGGGATTTAATATAAAATCTACTTTTTCTATATTGAAGTTTTATAACCTTTTGATGATGAATATTTATTTTATAATTTCTAAGCTGTTCTTTTGCCAGATCAATGAAATCAAGACCACTGATAGGACAGGTAAAACCCAGATAATTTTCTATAGAATTTGCATTTTTTAAAAGTCCTCCAATTTCATCTTTCTCAAACAGAATAAAATCCACACCATGTCTTTTCAACTGAATAGCTGCTGATAATCCAGCTGGTCCCGCACCAATTATAACAACATCAGTTTCAATCATCGTTAACTGCCCAATTGATGAAACAAATTTTCTGAAATTACTGGTACTGCAAAACCATGGGAAAGATTGATAAGAGTTGCATTATGAAAATCTACATTATAGGTTGCTGTTCCGTCAACGGTAAAATAAACATTAAAACCTCTCATAAATGCTGATCTTGCAGTTGTTTCACAACAGAGATGTGTCATAACACCGGTAATCACTATCTGACTCACCCCTTTGTCGATCAGTATGTCCTCAAGTTCTGTTTTGTAAAAAGCATCATATTGACTTTTTTTGATTACAGTTGCATTTTGACATTGAAATTCTTCAATAATATTGGACATCCGGCTTTTTTCATCTATCAATTCATGCCACCACTTTCCCATTAAATTTGCATCATCATCGGTATTTACATGTTTTGTGAAAATAACTGGCAAATTCAATTCATTATAATAACATTCTATTTTTTTTATTCGGGGGATTATTGCCCGAACACTGTCAATATACGCATGAGAACTTTTCAAACAGAAAAAATTCTGCATATCAACAATGAAAAGTGCAGATTTTGTCGGTTCAAACTCCATTCTCTGATATGAATTTAATTTCTGCACTCTCTCGAGCATTGCTGATGATACTGAATCAATATTATCTTCTGTAAAATAAGCTTCTTTCATAAAACACCTTTTAAATAAAATATGTGAATTATAAAGGATATTAATTTATTTGTTTACTTAAATAAAAGTCATGTCTACAGACATGACTTTTACAATAAGAACTGAGGGGTGAAAATCCCTCGGTTAATTTTTCAACCACAGGCTTCGGAAGGTTTCCACTCCTTCCAAACATTTCCTACAAGACTAATACCGGGTTTTAAAGTTTTATCACCGGGTTTCCAGCAAGATGGTGTTGCTTCTTTACCTTTCGATTCCCTTACGAGCTGAAAAGCTTTTATCTGCCTGATTGCTTCATTTACATTTCTTCCGACAGGAGGTGCAAGAACCTCATATCCTTGAATTATTCCATCAGGATCAATTAGAAATCTCCCTCTTTTGTTAATACCTGCTTCTTCATCGTACACACCGTAAATCGAGCCTATCTTTCCTCCGGAATCGGACAACATAGGGAAAGGGATTCCTCCTTCAACCATCTTTGAAAGTTCCTGTTCATTCCAGACTTTGTGTACAAACTTACTGTCAACACTCATAGAAAGAACTACAACTCCAAGTTTTTCAAATTCAGGATGTTTTTCAGCAACTGCTGAAAGTTCAGTTGCTCATACAAATGTAAAATCACCAGGATAAAAACAGAGAAGTATCCACTTTCCAAAATGTTCTGACAGTTTCACATCCACAAATTTTCCTTTGAAATAAGCACCGGTTTTAAAATCCGGGGCTTTCTTGCCAACTGCTACCATTTTTCCCTCCTTGCTTCAATAAAATTAAATATTTCGTATTATTTCTGTGAATAATTACTTCGATAATCATGATTTTTTTATTTTAACAACAAATTGTACTAATAACACCTGCCTGCAGCAGGCAGGTAAATAATTTAATTTAATAATTAATTTTTATTTTACTAATATTGTTTATCCATATTCTTGTCATTCGCATGATTCGTTGTTTCGATAATTTTTTATTTATGTCGATATATTAATTATATACAAATTAGTAATATAACACTATACTAAAAATTTTATTTTTTTTATCAAAGCCAATATATGAATAATTATTTACTTCAACTTATACAAATAAGGGTTATGCTGAATCATCATCCCCTGTTTGCTGTTGGTTTGCTTCTTCTTGTCGGATACTTCATTGGAAAAATTGCTTCAAAAATAAAACTACCTGAAATTACAGGATATATCATTGCAGGCTTGATTATGGGAAAATCCATTACAGGGATTGTTACGCATACTATGGGTGAATCCCTACAGGTTATTACAGAAGTAGCTCTTGGTTTAATAGCCCTGACAATAGGAAGTGAATTTTCATGGTTCAAACTAAAAAGAACCGGTAGAGAAGTGATCATAATCACATTAATACAGTTGTTTGCAACATTTCTATCTGTTACAGTAGCTCTTTTCCTTTTTAAAATGCCTCTTCCCTTTGCACTCTTACTTGGAGCTATAGCATCTGCCACTGCGCCTGCTGCAACAGTAGCAATTGTTCATTCACTCAGGGCACACGGACTTTTCATTGATTACCTGTATGGAATTGTTGCACTTGATGATGCCGGAAGTGTAATTCTGTTCGGTATAATATTTTCTATTTCTTCATCCTTTCTTCATGTGGCAGGTGAAGCTCATAACATGATGCTTATGATTTTGCATGCTGTTGGAGAAGTTTTTCTATCAATAGTTCTTGGATTGATAAGCGGATTTTTTCTTCATTTCTTTACAAGAAAAAAATCAAACAATAATGAAATTTTGATTTTATCTCTAGGTATTATCTTATTTACAACTGCACTTTCAATTGTTCTACATCTCTCTCCTCTCCTGACAAACATGGCTACAGGAGCTATTCTTATTAATTTATCGGCAAGAAATCACAGAATATTCAGAATTATCGAACCGGTCACTCCTCCTCTTTACGCCTTGTTTTTTATTATTGCAGGCACAGAATTAAAACTTGATGTGATCTTCAACACAGGAACCTTAATTTTTGGTTTAGTCTATATTCTTTCAAGAGCAATAGGAAAATACAGTGGTGTTTATATCGGCTGTCA
Organism: uncultured Desulfuromonadaceae bacterium; assembly: GCA_965370235.1. GTDB lineage: Bacteria > SDB-A > SDB-A > SDB-A > SDB-A > CBDUTX01. The sequence continues at coordinate 4,177 of CBDUTX010000105.1, forward strand.
TATCAGCAAAACCAGCAACAAAATAAAAAAATATCTCGGTGTCTGTATGTTTCCACAAGCTGGTGTGGCAATTGGATTGGTCCTGCTTATTCAAACTTCACCTGTATTTAATAAAATAGCAATGAATAATGAACTGCATGCATCTTTAATAAGCAACTTAATCAATATCGTACTTCTCTCTGTTCTTGTAAATGAACTACTGGGACCTCCTCTTTCAAAATATGCTATTATTAAAGGTAATGAAATGGAGGAAAAATGAATTTACTTGATATTTTAGACAGGTTTTTATGTACTGTGGATTTTAAGGCAAAAAACAAGATAGAAGTTTTGGAGAAAATATCTGAAATAGCTTCAAAATCTGAACGGATGAAGGGCATACCAAAAAATATAATATTCGATAAATTATCTGAACGTGAAGCTCAGGGGACAACAGGATTTGGAAAAGGTCTCGCTATTCCACATACAAGAATAAAGGGGATGGATGAATTCCTATTATTCATAATCACTTCCAATAAAGGTGTGAATTTTGAAGCTATAGATAACAAAAAAGTAAATATATTTTTTGTACTTCTCGGACCTGAGGTAGAAGTCAGAACTCATCTGAAAATTCTTGCAGGAATTTCAAGATTAATGTCTAATGCAAGCATTAAGAATGAACTCTTAAAAGCTCCTTCAATTCTTGCACTATATGAAGCATTTGTTAGGCATACTGAAATTCAGGAGCAGAAAGAAGAAGTAAAAAAGAAAAAAAGGCTTATGTACATTATCCTCTACATGGAAGAATTTCTGTATGAGATTCTTGAATTTTTAATTGAAAAAGGTGTAGAAGGTGCAACAATTATCGATTCATTCGGAATGGGTCAGTATATCTCCAATATTCCTCTTTTTGCTAGTTTCATAGGTTTTATGAAGGAAAATAAAAATCAGAGTAAAACAATAATATTAATAATTGATGCAGACAGAGAAGGTGAAATCATCACCGGTATCGAAAATATTACAGGCAATCTGGACAAAAAACAGGGAGCTATGATTTTCACCCTGGATCTGACGTCATACAAAGGTACTATGAAGATGCTGTGATTACTTCCTGAACATTTTTCCCACAATGAAAAGACCTGCTCCGATAACTATAAGAGATATTCTTATCACCCATCCAATCACCACACCCCACGTATCAATCCACATTAAAATTTGTAAGTTATAGTTAAAAAAACTGAGAATGATTGAAGCAATCCCTGCTATCGCAATGAAAAGACCAATAGATGAAAGATAAGCTAAAATTTTCAAAAGAACCTCCTTTATTAGTTTCAATAAAATAGATTGATTTAAAGATAATTTCAAGTCAAAATTATAAAATTGTTCATATATCAGCGTTTGTTTGATAACAATTATAAATTTTGAGTAAAAGTGTAAAATAATATTTTAAAAAGGAGAACTAATTATGCAAAAATTTAAAAAATTATCAATATTCGGTTTTCTTCTGTTGATATTTTCAATAACATCGCTTTTTTCAGGTACAATAATTTACAGAGCAGCTGAAATTGAAATAACCATTCCTAACGACTGGGATTATGATCTTGAAGGTTCTCAGTTAACTATCGGACTCGATGATGTTGAACTTGCTCTTTCATTTAATGTAATTGATGATCAGATTATTGAACTCGATGAAGATTATTTCAATTTACTCAAGAAGACAGCTGTTGCAGAACTTGAAAATCAAACTGGTGGTATTGTTGTAATGGAAGAAGAACTCTTTGAAGATGATATAGAAGGTATGGCAATATTCGGCAGTTTGGGTGATTTAGATACTGAAGATGGATTGTACGGAGTTTTTATTGCAGCTTTTCAAAGAACTCCTGAAAAAATCGTCTTTTTAATAGTTCTTGGTAAAGAAGATGATCTTGAAACATACGGTGATGAAATTGGAGAAATATTGGAAAGTATCGAATCTATTTGATTTCATTTAGAAATTTATAAACAGATAAACCTGCAAGCCATCCTGTTGAAAATGCAGCTTGCAGGTTATAACCCCCTGTATATCCATGTATATTCATCACTTCACCTGCAAAATATAGACCTTTAATCAACTTTGATGCCATCGTGTATGGATTAATTTCCTTTAAATCAACACCTCCGGATGTAACCAAAGCTTCTGTAATTGGTCTGTAACCATCAATCTTCAATCTAAAATCCTTCAAGAGAATTCTCAATTTTTTCCTTTCACTTCTGTCTATCTGATTACATTTCTTTTCAAGAGATATTCCGGATAAATCTGAAAATACCGGTATCAACTTTATTGGTAATAACTTCTTTAATATCTCATTAAAATCATCTCTTCCATGATTATCCACTTCCCTTTTCAATCGATTGTCCAGTTTTTTATGGTCAAGAGCGGATTTAAGATCCAATGATATATAAACTTCATCCCCACGATCTATTGCATTAACAACTATATCACTGATCGAAAGAACAATCGGACCTGAAATACCGAATTCTGTGAAGTTCATCTCGCCAAATATCTCTCCGGTTTTTCTGTTATTGACATAAATAATCAATTTGACATTTTTAAGTTTTAATCCGTTTAATTCCTTTACAATTTTATTTTTTACGACAAGCGGGACTAAAAATGGTTTTACAGGGATTATAGTATGACCGAGTGATTTTGAAAATTTATAACCATCTCCTGATGATCCCGTCCACGGATAAGAACTACCCCCTGTTGCAATAATTACAACTGAAGAATTATACCTTTTATCTTTCAAATCACTTCTGGTTTCTACTCCTTTTATAATTGAATCTTCACATATCAAGTTGACAACTTCAGTATTTGTTTTAATTTCTGAACCTACATATCTATTCCATTTACAAAGTGCATTTACTATATCCGAAGCTTTACTACTGGAAGGAAAAATTCTCCCTCCTCGTTCTTTGATTGTACTTACACCGAGTTCTTCAAAAAAATTTATAAGATCGGTAGAAAAAAATTTGTGGAAAGCATTCCTTAAGAATCTTCCCTCAGGCATAATCTGCCGAAGAAATACATCAATATCAGCTGAATTTGTTAAATTACATCTTCCTTTACCTGTAATACTCAGTTTTATTCCGGGTTTTATCATTTTCTCAAGTACAATCGTCTTCAAACCCAAGTCGGAGCACTTACCTGCAGCCATCAATCCTGCTGGACCAGCTCCGATAATTATCACATCAAAATAATCTATTGTTT
>CBDUTX010000106.1:0-7330 GCA_965370235.1 uncultured Desulfuromonadaceae bacterium
AATTAAAATTTAGATAGGTACAAAAAAGGAGGATTTATGAATAAATTTTTAATACTTTTTGTTTGTTCAATTTTTTTTACAGTTTTTTATTTTCTTCTTCAGATATAGAAGAAATAAGAGCTATATATTATCAGGTAAGTGAAAATATCACAGAAGGGGATTATTATTACATTACTGAGGTCAATGTGAATAAAGATAATATGCCCTATCCGGCAGTTGGAGTTTACAATTCTGTTATTACATATTACTGGGATCATATGGGAGGTGAAGCTTATCCGAAAAAGATAGTTAAAATTATTGTGAAAATCAACAGATCTGCTTATCAGGAATACTATGAATTTTTATTGAACAGAGATCGGGAAATTATCTTCTGTATGACATCCGGATTACCAAATACTTCTGATCAGAGGTTTTATTTCAAAGAAGGAAGATTAATAAGATATATCGAAGGTGATAATATATTCGATACATTTACATCAGATCACAGAAGTTATGCAATAACAATTACTGAAATGACAGAGAATTTATCAAAACTTTTCAGTTTTACATCTTACTGAAATTATTTTTTTGAACTTACAAAACTTACAAGTACCAATAATACGACTGCACCGATAATTGCTACTCCAAAACTGTATAAATTAAAACCAAATGTAAAGATACTACCTGTGAAAAATCTCATAAGCATTCCACCGATAATTGCTCCGACAACTCCGACTATGATATTTATCATACAGCCGTTCTTTTTTTTCCCTGTAAGTAAACTTGCAATCCATCCTGCAATTGCTCCGAAGATAATCCAGCTCAATATGCCCATTTTACTCCTTTTTTGATTATTTGATAATATTACAGTATTATATTAATATATCATAAGTACTTTTTGCAATTTCAGGAGGAAATATTGTCTTTCTTAAATCAATTATTTGGACCGAATAAAGATGCAATGTGGAAAGAATTCAGCCAGCAGGAGGGAAGATCAGCTTATGAGAATGATCCTAATATCAATTTATTCTAATTTTTAGGTTAATAAATTATATTTTTTTATTGTTTAAAGGGTATAATACTAATAAAAACAAAGGGGGAGATAATGAGTACTTTTTTTAAGGTCTTAAAACTTCTTTTATCTCTGTTATTTATAATGTTTCCTCTTCTTCTGAATTCAAATACGTATTTTGTCTCACCTGCTGGAAATAATTCAAATCCCGGAACTCTGCAGTATCCCTGGTTGACTGTGACAAAGGCTGCCCAGACTCTGGTAGCAGGAGATACAGTGTTGATACGGCAGGGAACATATAATGAAAGAGTTCAGCCTGTCAATTCAGGTTCAAACAATAATTATATTGTTTACTCTTCCTATCCTGGTGAACTTGCAGTTATAGATGGTTCTGGATTAAGTATCCCCGCATGGGAAGGACTTTTTGAGTTATATCAGGACAATTACATAGTTATCTATGGATTGAGAATTACTAATTCAAATGCTGCAGGTATTCTATGTGAAACTTCTGAAAATCTTGTGATAATGAATAATCAGACATATAACACAGTTTCCTCAGGTATTGGAGTATGGGATTCAAAAAATGTTCTGATAGACAGCAATGAAGTGGAACTGGCATGCAATGACGGTGAGCAGGAATGTATTTCAGTAGCTATGACGGATTCGTTTGAAATATGCTATAATCATGTTCATCACAATGGTCCCGGAAGTAATGGTGGAGAAGGGATAGATGCTAAAGATGGAGCTAAAAACGGTTTAATCCATCATAACATTGTTCATGATCTGACAAGACTTGGAATATATGTTGATGCCTGGGATAAACATACCTATAACATTGAAGTTTACAATAATGTTGTCTATAATTGTTCAGCTTATGGTTTTGTAGTAGCATCAGAAGCTGGAGGTCTATTGGAAAATGTTAAAATATATAATAATTTAGCCTACAATAACCAGTATGTTGGAATTTCTATAACAGGGCATGGTCAACCTGTACCTAATCATCCAATCCACAATATTATAATTATAAATAATACTGTATATAAAAACGGTTGGATTTCTTCAGGTTGGGGAGGGGGAATAAATATCGAAGAAAGTGCAGATGTAGAGAATATAATTATAAGAAATAATATCTGCAGTAAAAATCTGTCTTTCCAGATTGCTGATGAAGTTGGTGTTTCTCAATATCTGACTGTGGATTATAATCTTATAGACGGTTTCATGGGGTATCCTGGAGAGATGTACGGTAGTGATTCTGTCGTTGGAGATCCAATATTTGTTGATACAACAACTTATAATTTACATATTACTGAGAATTCTCCTGCTGTTGATGTAGGAAATTCTGTATTTGCACCTGTTTTTGATTATGATGGCAATCCAAGACCATCAGGTTCCGGTTATGATATTGGAGCATATGAATATGTTACCACCGGAGTGAATGAAATACCGATATCTGTAAATGATAAACGATTATCATTGAAAATTATAAATAATTCAGCAGGTAGTGAATTCATAATTGAATACACTTTGCCTAAGGATCTATATATTGATATCAATATATACAATCTTTCAGGACAGCTTATTGAAGTTTTAGAATACGGTAACAGGCAGAAAGGGCAGTATAGAATTATCTGGAATGCAGATGATGACAGAGGCGAAACTATATCTTCAGGACTTTACTTTATTAATCTTAGAACTGAAATTGATGAAGTAACAGAAAAAATATTCATATTGAACTGATAAAATAATTAGTAATCATCATCTTCAAATTCATCATCTCTTTCTTCAAGTTCTCTGTTTTCAATTTCTTCATCATCAATATTTTTCCAGTATTCTTTGTAGTATTCAACCTGTTCAGACAGATCTATCGGAAGATCATTAAGATTTCTGTAATAGGAGGTGATAATTATTGATGACATGTCATCCGGATGGAATATCTCATAGGAATTGAAGAAGTCTTTAAGCAGAGACTCTGCCCAGAGTCCCCAGTTATTTCTGATCCACAAACCAAAGCTCATGTGATATACATAAAGATCTTCTTCATCTCCGGTTCTAATTTTTTCAATGAATTCTTCAGAGAGCATTTTATCCATCTCAAGAAAACAATCCTCAAGATCTACAGGTATGTAGTATCCGGTGTGAGAGTTTTCATCAATGGTGGGATTGATTACCAGGAGTGTTGAATCACTTTCGGATAAAGACGGTTTTATAAGTAATAACAGAAGAATAATTGAAATAATAAAAAATCTACTCATGATTTTCTCCTATTTTTTTAACTTCTTTTTTAATTCTTTGAATATGACCCCGTCCGAGAGCTTTGACCTCACAACCAAGCTTGAAATATTTTCTTATCTTATCATCGGTTAAAATACCGAAACAGTCAATAACAGCAATGGGTTGCCCTGCCCATTTGACTACATCTTCGGGCTGAAGTTCGAGATATGGTTCGTGGGGAACAGCAAGGATGACAGCTTCTGCGCCACTTAAAGTTTTCTTCAGGTCTTTTTCAACTGTAATTTTGTCAAGCTCATCCTGATTGCGGAAAAACCGCTTAAGTGAATGTTTATTTGAAGGAGATAAGCCTTGATTTTTAAATTCAAACCAGTGTTCGACATATGGATCGTGAACTCTTACTTCAGCGCCCATCTCTGTTAATTTTCTGACAACTATCTCACTTCCACTGTATCTTGTATCTCCTACATCCTGTCTGTAACTTGCTCCGCAGAGTACAACATCGGATCCTGCAATATACCTGTTCATATTTCTCAGAGCATCTCTCGTCAACTCGGCAACATGAAGAGATCTCGTATCGTTTATATCTATTGCTGTAGGTGTTATCTTGAATATCCTGTCTCCGTCTTCAAAGCCGAGGATGTGTTTATACGCCCAGTATCCGAGACCTCCGTCTTTAGGAAGGCAGTAGCCGCCTATACCAGGACCTGGGAATATAATATTGCTGTGTGTGGGTCTGACTTTAATTGCCTTGATAACTTTAATCAGATCGACACCATTTCTCTCGGAAAATAAGCTCCATTCGTTCAGAAAAGCAAGTATTGTCGCTCTGTAGGAGTTTTCAATAATCTTTGTGGTTTCCGATTCAATTGGTCTATCCATTACTGTGAGGGGGAATTTATCTGTACTGAGAACTTTTTTCAGAAAATTCACAACCTTTACTGTAGCTTCTTCGGTGCATCCGGAGCAGACTCTCCAGAAATCTCTGATGCTGGATACATAATTTCGACCCGGCATGACTCTTTCAAAACTATGTGAAAGCTGTGGATCATTTTTAATGCCTCTTCTTTCAAATCCTTTTTTCATTATAGGAAAAGCTACAAATTCGGTTGTTCCAGGTGCAACTGTTGTTTCAATGACGACAAGGCAGTCTTTCTGGATTTTATTCCCAATAACTCGCATACTGTCTTCAAATGCAGACATTTCAGCTTCACCTGTTCTCATGTTTCCGAGGTCCTGTTTTGAGTAATCACATTGAACATCTACTACGACGATATCAGCAAGAGAAAGACAGTCATTATTATATGTAGCAATTAAATTTTTCTTCTCTTTTACACATCTGTTTATTATTTCATCAACTTCAGGATCTTCAGCTTTGACGGGGGCAATTCCCCTGTTCAATATAGGTATTTTCCAATAACTTCTCGTGCTCGGTCTCTGACAGCCTATTACGAAGTAATGAGGATTACCTTTGTCATTTTTGGCATCAGCTACAATTGCAGCCATTACAGCTCCGACAAAACCTACTCCAAGTACAACTACAATTTCTTTCCCTTCACTTTTTGCTTTTTCTGCCTGTTTTTGCAAACTGTCAAATTCGATTCCGTATTCCTCTTCTCTAGGGATAGGAAATTTTTCTCCATCAGGACTAATTGAATATTCAGATGATTGACTTATATTTTTCCCCATTAAAATCCTCCGTTTGATTAAAATAATATTGCCGTTACAGGCTGGCTAGTTCAAAAATCATATTATAAAAAACAATAATGAATTTCTCAATAAATAATTATCAGGGTTTCAGTGCTTTTTCACCTTCAAACATATCTTTGACAGATTGTCTCATCAGGACAATAATTGAAAAAACACCGAGTGCTGTACCAAGGGGCATGAAAAGACATTCAATCGCAGCAAATACAAAGCAGTATGTGTAATGTTTCTTTCTGTTTATATTTCTTCCTGCTACCATGATTAATATTGCCAGTGTCCATCCGACAAGTATTATTATAGAAGCGGCAATGATGAATATCAATCCAAAAAATGCAGGTGGAGGAGGATCTCCGGTTGTTGTAGGCTGTTGTGACATAATAAGAAATACAATTCCCAGTGTCAGATGTATAAAAGGAATACATGCAATCAATGCTACAATTCCCCCGAACACATAATTAAAAATCGATATCAATTTAAGTTGTTGCAAGTCATCATATTCAGCCATAATTCACCTCACTTTTTCTGGTTCTAAATATATTGTTATTTTATTTACATATAATAAACTTCTATCCCTGTTTTCTAAGTAATTATTTAGAATAAAACCAATATTTGGCTCAATGATCTGATCAAAGAGTAATTTATCATTAACAAATACCTTTACATTCTGGTTTAACTGAACCATTTCAGGGTCTAAATAAATTGAAAATGCTGGAACCTGAGAAGTTTTAACATGAAACTCATTAGCACAGAAAAAGGCTTCTATTCTGCCTGAAGGCAGGTCTCTTCTTAATAAGGTATAAATTTCAGGATCAGAAAACTTTCCAAGAAGTGTAATTTTTTCTCCATCTCTTAATATAACTATCTCGGTAGAATCTCCTCTTTCTTTTGTCGATTTATATTCACCGAGGTCTTCAATATCATCTATGGTTATTCCTTCACATTCTATAAAAATATCACCCGGAAGTATTCCGAGAACTGAGCAGAGAGTTCCTTCACCGACAGTATCTGCTACCCTGACTCCAGGTCCTTCAAATTCCTGATCATGGAAAAAACCGAATAAAAGTCTTCTGTTGACAAGATCAACATTGTAATCCTGATACCACTGAGCATGACCGGTATTATCGATACTGTCAATTTCCAGCCACATATATCTTCCGAACTCCCTGTCTGAAGACTCCAAGACAATTTTCACAGGACGAGGATTTCTAATGTGATTTTCCATAAAATTTTCTATCCTTGGCATTTCATCCTCTGCATAAGTAAAATCATGACATATTCCTGTATATATTCTGTACATCAGATCAGCTCCGGCTATTATTGCAGTGTCCATTGCAGGTTTAAAGTCATATGCCGGATAGAGCGGGTCAAGATCGGTATTGATAACATGAAGGGGAGAGTTTGAGAGATTGACAAAGTATGTATGGAGCTCTCCGTTAATTGAAGCAACACCGGGATGACCGTTTAAAGGAATAAAGCCTGCAAAATCTGTAGCGAGAGCCATTGCAAAGAAAAATGATCCTGAACCACCATCTGAAAAACCGGTCATGTAAACTCTGTTATCATCTATGTTGAAGTTCTGTTTCAGTGTTTTTATCTGACTTAATACGTTGTTGTAGCCTACACTGTCCCACCAGGTTGCTGTGATTTGACCATAAGGATAGAGAACTATATATCCGTTTTTCTCTGCAAGTTCTGTAAATGGATTTTCTGCTATGAACTCTTCCTTTTCTTCTTCTTCAATAATATTTTCTCTTCCAACACCTCCGTGAAGGTATACAATAAGAGGAGTTCTTACGGTAGAATTATAATGCTCTGGAATATATACATTAAATGGTCTTAAAACTCCGTCAATGCACATATTTTCGAGGTAGAGAATACCTTTATCAGATGGTTCCAGATATTCATGATTTTGTATAAGTTCAATGACAGATGTCCATTGAGGATGAAGATTTTCAATTTCGGATATATACAAATTCTGTTTGTCTTTTATATCAGTTTCCAAGAGCATGTTGTAATAATTTTCAAGATCATCTGCAAGACAGATATTTCCAATAATAAAAACTAATAAGATGACAAACATACTTTTTTTCATATTACTCCCCGGTTAGTTATTATGGAGTTTGATTTCTATTAATTTTACAGGAAGTTAATAAATTATCAATAGTTTATGAAGAAGAAATTAAAATTGTTTTTTTTTCAATTATAAAGTGATTTTCCCAATAATACAGGGGATGATTTAATATATTGAAATAGAATGATTATTTTGATATTATAAATTAATCTGACTTTGTGAAATAGAAAATATAGGATGTAAATATTGTATAACAAAAGATGGAAAGAGAGATTTAAAAATTTCGAAAAAGCCTTTTTTCGATTTAAAAAAGCTGTTGAAACATATAAATC
>CBDUTX010000107.1:0-7325 GCA_965370235.1 uncultured Desulfuromonadaceae bacterium
AAGATATATAGGTCTAATATATGGAAAGATAAAAAAGGTAGAGTAACTCCATATAGAAGAAATGATTCCGTAACTCCAAGAGATATTAGCGAAAAAATGTATGAAATAATGGAACAAAAATTAAATACTAAAGGGTATACATTGCTCCCTGTTTCAGATAGCAATACATTTTTAGCTGCCAAATTAGATTTTAACAAGTATAAAAAAGGAACTAATGAAACGGCTGGACAACAAAGATCAAGATTAACTAAATTGGCAAATGAAATATCTCCAGAGCAAAGTCAATATTGGCAAACCCTTGGTATTCGTGATTTAATTGCTGAGTTGTCATTTAATAATATAATGAATGAAACTATTGGGTATTGGTATAACCCTGGTATTGAATCGAAAGATTTGGCAAAGAGATGGAAAATGTTTCTACCAAAAGGGGAACCATTAGAGTTTACACGCAAGATAAAGTTTCAGATAGTTAATGATATTGTTGCTAAAGATAAGAATGGTAAGAATATAACCAGACAAGATACATCTAATTTATTAGATACAGATGGTAATACTGCCCTTAATCCTAAATTTGCAACAGAGTTCTTTGAACATAATAAACTTGGTGACATTAAACAACATAAGTCATTTATTACAGAAAAAAATGCTGATTTTCTTATTGGTGTTAAACACATGTCTCATGTTTTGAGTTCATCTGATTGGAATAGATTATGTAAAAAAGTTGGTGCTGATCCAAGTTCTGATATGATTATATTTGATAGTGCTGCTAAGATAGCAGTTGCAAATAATGGGCAGCCTCTTGAGAAAAATAGAACATTTGAAATAGATCCATCATCCATTAGACATATATTTTCAGGAAGTGTACATGAAAAAGCTACGCTAAGTCGTCAGATATTTAACTTTGTTGTTGATAACAAAGCTATTAAAGATATTCGGGAAAAGATTATAAACCGTAGAGGAAAGGAAGTTAAGGAAACATACAGAGAATTTGAAACTTCTCCGGACAAACTTCTTAGTAAGCTACAACAAATGATTAGTGATGTATCTTCTCCAGAGATAACAGACTTTAGAAAATATGTTAATCTTGGTGCTGTATTCTTTAAATCACTACGTTCTAATATTAAAGGAATGTTAAGACGAGAACAAATTGGTAGAAGATTTATTAAACTTCAACATTCAGGAAATTTCTCTTATCTACGTCCAGACTATTTTGGAGAAATAAATGAGGGTGAAATCTATTTACCACAAACAGAGTTAATTAAAATAGCTGAGAGATTAAATGTTGATCCAAGTCGGGTTAATGAGAAATTGGTTGGTGCTAACTTTGAAGTTATAACATCTCGTTCCCCAATATCACGTGCTGATAATGTGCAGATTTCAAGAGTGAAAAAGGTGCTTTCAGTTGAAGATGGTAATTGTGTTGTAATGAATACCAGAGACGTTGTTCTTAATAAAGAAGGTGATTTTGATGGCGATGATGTGTTTTATCACTATATAAGTAAGGAAGATGGAACAGATGTTATTGCTAATGAGGTAAGAAAAAATGTTCGTCCAGTTAAAGAGATATATGTAAAGGAAAATGATTCCGGGTCTGGTGCAATGAGATCGAATAGAATTGCAAGTGCAGTTGCTGCTGGTGTTGGAAAGAGAGTAATTGGAGAAGCTTCTAAAGCTGTATCAATGAAAAGTATTCTTGTTGCTAATAATGTTAGTCTTGTTGAATTGCCAAGTGGAGACTATGTTATAGCACCAAAGAATGTTAACATGGATTTGGCTAAGAAAATATTTCCACTAAAGAAAGATTTGTCTGAGTGGGAAGAAAAGATGGCAGTGACCACTCAAGCAGGTGTTGATAATCTTAAAAACAATTCACTGAAAAGATCGAAAGTTTGGATGGTGAAAGATGGTGAAGTTGATTACAATCGCAGGGAAATTTATGCCGATCTGTTTGAGGGTAATCCAGACCCTGGTAGTGTTAATGATGCTTTATTTTATCTTAGCAACACTCTTAATCTCTTTACAAGAAACTTTGACATTGGCGGTACATGGACTCAGGATCAAATAAATAGAGTTGCTACTGAATATATAGAATATATTGACGGAAATAACATTCTTGGAGAATCTATACATGAGGAAATGATACGTGAAATGGCTAATATGGGATATATGCCATTAGAAACTGATGTAGTTTATGATATTCCACATGATGTTGCCTATGATAAATCTGTATCTGATTTTAAGAAAAGACATGTTGACAATGAATCTGCTAAGAGATTGAGTGATTCTGTGAAAAAGAAGATTGAGAATAAGGTTCTTGAATTGTATCAAAAGAAAAAAGCACTTGAAGTTGAGTATGGCAGAAACATTAGTGATATTTATACTCCATTGTATGACGAGTATAGATCATTAGCAAATGATTTTAAAACTCAGGATCAAAGAGATTATTGGGACTTTGTTACAATTAGAGGATATACTGTATATAAAGACGGTGGATATAAAGTAAAAAATACAAGGTTTATTCTTGGCGTTGTTAGCGACGAAAATATCCGTAAGTTTTCCAATATATTTAATGAACATTATAGTAGGGAAATTGAGAAAAATAAGCCAGCATTTTCTATAATGGGATTAAATGTTCCTGAGCCAACTATTAAGAATCCAGACAATATGTTAAGAAGAGCATTACATAGGTTCTTTGGTAGAACGTATACCGACATATCTTATGGATTAGGTAAGAGACAATATATTCCATATCTTGAAGCACTTGATCTTGTTAAAGATATTAATAAAACAGTGTATGAAATAGGTAGATTACCATTTTCTGATGCCGTCCCAATAGAGGAGTTGTATAGATACACAATAGAGTTTCAGCGTGGTAAGTCTATTGATGATCCTTGGACTGCTGCTGATGGTGTTGCTATAATGCAAAATCTTAGAGAATTAAAGCATAATCTTAAAACAGGGGATCTTAATAAGATATTTTCGACTAAGTGGTTCCATTTTACAGAAGATGTATTGAGAAAAAATATATATACACAGAAATATGTTAAAGAGTTATTGGATGCTACCAGTGAAAAAGACACTAATGCTGAACATTTTACTAAGATGATTTCCAATAGAAGATTTAAAGCAGATGAAGGGGTTAGAGAGCTTCTTGATTTACAGCATCTTGGATTGTCTAAGTTTAAAACAATGAATGATGCTATGAAAGTTTTAGACAAAATGAATTATGATAAATATTATGGGTTAACTGGACAATTAAAAAAGAAAGAGCGTAATTTAAAAGCAATTGAAAAGAAAATGATTGTTCAGGGAATTGCCCAACAGATAGAAATAGTTGAGGATGTTATAAAAGCTCTTGATGGTCAAATCGGTACAAGTAGTGATGTTCAGGAAAAAACAAGACAAGTTGAACAATTTATTCTTGATAAGTATGGTAAACCAGGAAAGGAAATATTCAAGGCATATCAAAAAGGCAGACAATTACTTGATGAAGTGCTTGTGTGGGATATGGAGACTTGGGATAATTTTATTGGTGATCCAGATGAACCGGGTACATGGCAATATGAAAGAATGTCTACATTACGGACTAAATTGCAAGAACATGGATATGCAAATTCTGATATAGAGAATGCTATAAAAGTATTAACAGTTCATCGTCCAAAGAGATGGGAGAACTATTATCCACATCAATATCTTGAAGGGTATCATGGCAGAGATGGTGAAGATATAAGTGGGTGGGAAATTCTTAACAAGATAGAGGAATTGTCCGCTAATGATTTATCCGATAGAATTAAAACAATAAGTGCATGGAAACATAGAAGTAGAGAAACTCAAAATTTGGAAGATATGGCTAACAGAAATTTAATATCTGTTTTATCCTCCAGAGTAGATGCATCTATTAATGCCAGGTGGGCTAATAGGTTTAGAAAAATTTATACAAATATGATTTCAAGTTTAAATGAGGGTATAAAAAAGGAAATTAATAAAGGTGATGGAACAAAAGTTCCAGAATCTATTAAGACATTGGAACAAGTTAGAGGTGTTGTAGATTCAATGTACAGTAATGTGTCTACCTCACAGGATTTTGGATACTGGCGGTCAATGTCTAATATGACAAGAGGATTGTTGCTTTCTAATTTATTATTATTTAGTACAAAAGGGTTCGCAAGAAATGCATCACAGGGAGTTATACCAAATTTAATTAATTTCGGTGCAAGTAAGTTTGCTGATGGCGTTGATTTTCATAAAAATAATAAAGGGATTATAACACTTGAAGATGGTACAAGAAAAAATGTATATGAATCGTTAGGTATTGGACGTGCTGATATATTTGCTAAGATAGAGGGTGGTCTTGAGTGGGATGTGTATAAAACAATGGAAAAAGCTCAAGAGTTCAATTTAGCAATGCAATCTGGTGAGGTGTCCAAGAAGGCGAAGAATTATGTTAAATCTGCTTTAATGGAAGCGGAAACACGAATGAACAAGTTTACCAAAGTTGTTGGCGAGAATAATGTGTTTACATTTATGTGGGGACTTAGTAAAAAGTTTACTACAACAACTTATAATAAAATTGTTCCAAAAGGTAAACAAATTCCTATACCGGAAATGCCGTCAACAACTGCATCCTATTCAGGGATAGAATATTGGAATAGAAAAATGACAGCTGCTATGGCTTTTACTGATATGTGGAACAGATTAAGAAAGTCTGGTGTTCCGTTAAATGAAAGAGCATATAATATAGCAGTTAAGTATGCTCAGGATATGATTAATAAAACACAGTTTAATTATAATATGTGGAATCGTCCAATTGCATTGAGGAAAGCTCCAACACTATTTCAATTTAAATCATTTACACTTGGCATGCTAAAATTACATTGGAAATGGGCAACTGAGGTTGGAATGGCTCCAAGTAAAAACCTTGGTAAAGTTGTATGGTTTAGTATATTAGCTGCTATTACAGCTGGATTAGAAGAATATATGAGAATGGGATTCTGGAGGTTCTTTGAATTACCTGAGTTGGAATATGCATCTAACTTTGCTAAATGGATTTGGGGAGACAGGGATGAACGGAAGTGGGCATGGTATGGAAATAGGCTATCTCCAATTACGGGCCCGATTGGTGGTATGCTTTGGGAAAGTTTAATAGCTATGCAGATTATACAGGAAAATAAAAGTAGACGTAACTTAGCATGGTATAGAATGTTTGAGTCTATTGTTCCCGGAGTAAGGGAACTAAATGAAATATATGCAAGGATAGCAAGAATCTTTGTGGGTCAAAGTAAATTTGAGACAGAAATAATTGGATATTTTGGACTATACCCTATTTGGGAACCAAAGAAACGGGACACTAAATGGAGAACATTTAGAAAACCTGAACATTACGAAGGCCCAATTAGGGAACTATTGCAAGATCCAAGCATAATTTTAGATGATCCTCTTGGAGTTCCAAAGAAGATATTAATTCCAGAAGAACCAAGAACTAAAGAAAGAGGTAAAAGGTAATATCCAAGAAAGGGGAAGTAATGAAGAAATTATTGTTTACATTATTACTATTAGTTCCAGTTTTACTATTTTCACAGGCTCCTTGGGTTTATACAAGCGGGGGGCATCCAGTATCGTTAGTTCACTCTGTCCCTGATTCAACTGTTTTCCCAGATTTTGATACCAACCTTGATGTAATGATATATTTAAGAGGGTATGTTTCTGGATCTGCAACTGGTTCAGGATGGTTTAATTCTGCAACATCTGCATCAGCATTAGATGGAGTTAATGTATTTAATCATCCTGACACTGGTGTAAGATATGTAAGAATGGTTACAATTACATCCACATTAACAGTAATGGGTGATGTTGATTTTCCTGTTGCTGTTTGTGATACAAATGCGTTCTCAGGGACAGGGACGGCTGATACAGTGACTGTTTCAGGATCATTGGTAACTGACAAATATATTATTACAATGAGGGGGACATCATTAGACGCTCAGGATACACAGTTTATTGTTAGTCCCTTGAATGGGAGTTTTATTGTAACTCGTCCAGCAAATGGTGCAAGTGGATTAAAATATACATGGTTAAGAATAAAATAACAGGAGAATAAAATGAAGAGATTTATATTTTTATTATTTCTATTAATTCCGTTTATTGTTTATTCACAAGGCGGATATGCTATATGGAAAAGTGCAGATGATTTATTTGATTCTGCTGATGTATCGGATGGTGTTGTTACTATTACAAATGCTGAAACTATTGATTCAGATGAAATGAGTTATACCAATAGAAAGTCCGGTAATCTTAGAGTAACAATTCATTTTGATACAACATCCGGATCCAGTAATAAACTATACTTTGATTTTAAGTATAAGGTTGCTGATTTTGGAACAGATTCTGAGGATTGGGTAACAGCAGTTGTCGATAGTTTCGAACTTGCTGAGGATAATACAACAGTAACGTACCAGTTCAGCCAATCTACTTATACCTTTATGGACGATCCAATTCTTGCTTATAAAATATCATTAAGGCAAGCGGCTGGGTCTCAGGTAAATAGAGCTAAGGTTGGTACAGTTTATTATGAACCGTAGGAGATAATATGTTATATCTTCCATTTGTTACAAATACAGGAATAGCAATTCATACTTATGTAATGCCCGCCGGTGATACTGAGGCACTATCTACTATTGTCCCTATTCCAGCCAGAGCCGATAGGTGTTCTGTGTACAACAAACTTACATCTAATACTGGAACAAAATCTGTTGTTATTAAATTTAGAATGGTATATGGTGAAGTTTATGGTGATTGGATTACATTGGAAACTGTAACAGCTACAACATCTGGTGTTCATTCTTCAAAAAGACTTGAAAGAGATTTTTCTGCTAATTGGGATCCAAATGCATCTGAGATACAACTACAGTATACCAAAACATCCGGAACTCAAATTACCATATATGCTGGTATTAATCAGAATGTAAGGAGTTAATATGTATAAAATACTTTTATTCCTTATATTACTACCAATACTATGTTTCTCACAAGATTTCGTTGATGGGTGGCAATTACTCCCAAGTGCTAAAGACTCTATTGAGCAGTGGTTCTCTGAGGATATCTCAGACTCCATCGCCTTCCCCGTAGACACATTGGCCTTACAACAGTTGAACATGGACGAGGGCAGGGTGGCTTATGTTAAAGATGTTGGATTTTTTACTGTTAGTGATTCAACTTATCCAGAGGGTGTTGTTCAGTTTAATCATCCGACAAGTGGGTTGGGATGGATTAATAATGAAAAGATAGAAGATAAGCCGACTAATTTAACATGGGCCGGAATGAGTCCT
>CBDUTX010000108.1:0-7243 GCA_965370235.1 uncultured Desulfuromonadaceae bacterium
CTGTCTTAAATTCCCTAATTTTCATCTGATTCATCTTTGATAATTTATTGTCCTTTTACTCCAACAGAAACCTCAATATGTCTGGGTTTATTCTCATTAAAATATAAAAAAATAATATTACCATTTATATTGTTATATACATTGTCTTCACTATAATTACATCCTGCATTACTCCAGGCTTCAATTTTACTTATTTCATCCTTATCCATCCATATTATAAGGGAATCACCCCAAAGTTGAGCATTTTCATTATCTATCCTCGGATGTTCTTCAAACAAATCTATCTTTTCCTGTTCAGGATAGTAGTATAGTTTTCCAGCTACAGCGAGAGTTGTACTCCTCTGAACAAGAACATTATTTGTCACAACATAAAATCCGCTATCAGCATAATTCTCCATAGTATCACCACTGACAAATAAAGTATCATTACCTTTTACAGAAATCATATTTGGATTTCCAAAGATTATTCCATAATTTGTTTCAAGATAATATACCCCTGTATCTCCTTTCAATACTGTATTAGATTCTCTGTCCTTCATAACTACATTATCATATGCTGCACTTATCGCTTCAATCCTGAAATAGGACAACCTATGCGCTGTTATCTCCTGTGTTGAGGTTACAAGGTGCGAATTCCCGATCGTTTCAGCGATCTTTTCCTCTTTCCAATATCTAGCCATCTCAGAAGTTATCACCGTTCCCTTATCATCAATTTTTACATTTCCAATTACTTCAATCAAACCTGTATTTTGATTTGCAAAACCTGAATCCCCTGTGATAACAGCTGTTCCATGAATAATTTCAACTCCTTCACTTAAATAAAGATAATAACCGTCATCTTCCATACTTGTAACCATCAGTCCTGCTGTTATCGAAAAAGGTTCTCCTTCCCGGACAATCTCCTCAGGAGAAGTAATTTCATTCTGAGACAAAAGTAAAATAAACAGATAAAACAAATTCATTATAAATCTTCCGGAACTATAGTTCCCCTAACTGCATTATGAACCACGATATTTCTCATGTGAGGATCACTTTCAAAACCAACTCCCTTTAGAATATTTTCACCTTCAATATATGTCACTTCCTTATCTGTGGAAAAAATATTTTCTTCCTTATTATAGTAAAGAGTATCTGTTAATAATATTCCCCCTGAAGAAGTAATGATTTTGAGATTCCCCTGAGCTCTTAGATCTTTCGAATAAATAAAGTATGAGCCTGAATCAGCAATAACTTCAGCTACCTGTTTTGAAGTAGAATCGTAAAGTATCAATCTGAATGCATATATATCAATTTTATTCAATCTACTTCTCTGCCACATACTATCTGCAATAATATTCCATTCTTCCTGTATTGTATCATCTGTTATTCTTTCAAAATATGATCTTATTATCAAATTACCAGAAGCAAAAAGATCTCTTGTCTTTATAACCTGTTTGCCGGAATCAGCTTCTACTGTTGAGGATATATTTCCCTGTTCACTATAAAATGTTAAATTAATGCCATAAACATCATTTGTATCTGTAAGTTTTGAAATTGCACTGTCTGCTTTTAACAACCAGGAAGGTAGACCAAAATTAGTCGAATAAAGAGAAAAATCTTCAAGAACTCCACTGACACCTTTCCTGCTTTCTGATTCTGTAATTGAATCCTTACCCGAACAGGAAAATAAAAGGACTGTTATAGAGATAATTAAGTATTTAAATATAGTAATAAATTTTATCATATTCAACATTAGATTATCTCAGTACCTTTTTATAACAAAATTTACTAGCCTGTTCTCAATATATATCGTTTTCAGAACTTTAGCTCCCTGTAAATAGTTACTAACATTTTCATTTATTTTTGCTTTTTCAATTGTTTTTTGTTTTCCAATATTCGAAGCAAGATAAATTCTACCTCTCACTTTTCCATTTACTTGAATCACAATTTCTTCTGAATCTGTTAATACAGCTTCAGAATCATGTTTTGGCCATCCCGATTTAATTATTAAATCACTATTCCCTTCCCTCTCCCAGAGTTCTTCAACCATAGGAGGAGCAAAAGGAGCAAGCAACTGTAATAATATTTTATATGTACTATGAAAAACAGGAGAATTTGAATTTTTAAACGGAACCATTTTATTAACCATTTCCATTAAATAGGCTATCGCCGTATTAAAGCCCCATTGCTCAATATCATTTGTTACATTCTTTATTGTTAGATTCATGATTCTATTGAGATCTTTTTCCTGAACTGTCATCTCTGTACGTTTCTCAACAGATGATGACTGAATTCTCTCCCCCAATCTCCAAACCCTATCAAGAAATCTTTTAACTCCCGAAACACCCTGTTCTGTCCAAATTGCATCTTTGCCGGGAGGAGCCAGGAATAGTGTTGTAACTCTGCATACATCAGCTCCAAAATTTTCTACAAACCGACCTGCTTCAACTCCATTACCTTTCGACTTCGACATAACAGATCCATCAGCTCCACAGACCATTCCCTGATTAAAAAGTCTAACTGCAGGTTCATTTGCTTCAATTACACCAATATCGTTTAGAAACTTGGTTATAAACCTGAAATAAATCAAATGACCGGTTGCATGTTCAATGCCGCCAACATATTGATCCACGGGAAGCCAGCTATTAGACTTTTCTTTACTGATTAACTCTTTATCGTTTTTTACATCCGGATATCTCAATTGATACCATGATGAATCAACAAATGTATCAAGTGTATCTCCATCTCTTTTTGCTTCAGCTCCGCATTTTGGGCAGTTTACATTGACAAAGTGCTCTATACCTGAAAGAACTGATCTACCCTTTGGAAGATAATCATCAATATTTTCAGGAAGCGTTACTGGAAGATCTTCTTTGGGAACGGTAACTATTCCACATTTTTCACAATAAATCATCGGTATAGGAGCTCCCCAGTATCTCTGCCTGCTTACCAGCCAATCATGAAGTTTAAAATTTATTTTTTTCCTTCCAACTTTCTTTTCAATCAGATATTCAATTATTTCAGGTATAGCTACATCAGATTTCTTTCCAGTGAAAATACTGCTTTCAACCATGATACCAGGTTCTGTAAAGGCATCTTCCATCGAGTGAATAACAAGTTTATCATCTTCAGGTTGTATGACAATTTTTATCGAAATATCATATTTTTTTGCAAAAGCAAAATCCCTCGTATCATGAGCAGGAACCGCCATTACAACACCCGTACCATAACTTGCCAGTACATAATCACAGACATAAAGTGGAATTTTATCTCCACTCAGTGGATGTATGAGAAAAATACCTGAGAAAACACCGTTTTTTTCAGATATCGTAGATGTTCTCTCAATATCTGTTTTTGCAAGTGATTGTTTAACATATTCTTCAACTTTTGATTTTTCCGATGAATTTTTTATAATTCTACTCAATAATTTATGTTCAGGAGCAATTGCTGCAAATGTGACCCCCCATAAAGTATCAGGACGTGTTGTAAATACAGTAAGTTTTAGATCAGAATTATCAACAACAAAATCAACCTCAATTCCTTCACTTTTCCCAATCCAATTTTTCTGTGCAGTAATAACAGGCTCGGGCCATTTGTCTTCGAGATATTTCAAATCATCCAGCAATTTATTTGCATAATCAGTAATTTTAAAAAACCATTGATCAAGTTCCCTTTTATTAACTTCTGAATGACAGCGCCAGCACTTGCCATCTTCTACTTGTTCGTTTGCAAGAACTGTATTACAACCCGGACACCAATTGACAAATGCAATATCCCTGTATGCTAATCCATTTTCATACAATTTTATAAATATCCACTGCGTCCATTTATAATAATCTTTTGAACAGGTCATCAATTCTGTAGTCCAGTCATAACCAATCCCAATAGATTTTAGTGTATCTCTCGATGTATTAATATTTTTCAAAGTCCAGGTTTCAGGATCTATTTTATTTTTAATAGCTGCTTCCTCTGCTGGCAAACCAAAAGCATCCCACCCTATCGGATGCAGTATGTCATGTCCTTTCTGTGCATAAAACCTTGCCAACAAATCAACTATTACATAATTCCTCAGATGACCTACATGAAGATCTCCAGATGGATATGAGAACATCTCAAGAATATAATATTTCTTCTTCGGATTTTCAGGTGTTTGAAAAATATTATATTTTTTCCATTTTTCCTGAATCTTTTTCTCTACTTCAGAAAAGGGATATTCAGACATTAATTCCTCCTCAATTTAAAGAAATTCCTGAATAGTTTTACTCCTGTTGTCAATTCGCTGGTTTCACTTTGTTTGAAGTATTGATCATGATACATATATCTTTCCGGATGTGGCATCATTCCGAGAATGGAACCGGATGGATCACTAATCCCTGCCAATCCTCCTGCAGAACCATTTGGATTAAGAGGATATTTTTCAGTCGGTTCAGAAATTCCATAGTAAAATACAGCCTGTTTATTTTCAATTATCCTTTCATAGACATCATAATTTTTCAAAATCAATCTTCCCTCCATATGTGCAATCGGAAAATCGAACTTATCAGGTAAACTTTCAAATCTCTGTATTTGAGAGTTCTCTTTTATCAAAGATATCCATCGGCATTCAAATCGTCCTTTGATATTAGTTTCTAAAGATGCAGTAATACCTTCATCGGGAAATGGAAGTAATCCAAGTCTGACAAGAATTTGGAATCCATTGCAGATACCAAGAATTCTACCTCCACTGCTTAAAAAGTCAAAAATTTTATCTAAAAGTTTTATCTTAACAAGGAATGAAAAAACCGCACCCGATCCGAGATAATCACCATAAGTAAACCCGCCTGGAAAGACGATACCTATACTTTCCTTTAATAGATTATCTGAGTACACAAGATCATCGATTGTAAATGAAGCCGCCTGAAAACCAGCTATTTTCAGTGCATTGATCGTCTCTCTGTCACAATTTGTTCCTGGAGCACGAACAATTATTATTTTTTCAGAGTTTTCTGGAAAAATATTCATTTTCAATTTCCTCAATAGAATAATTATATATTCCATTCTTGCATTTAATTTTCAAACTTTTCGAATTATCAATAACACCAATTTCCATAACAGGTACTCCACTTAAAATCTTTTTCAAATCAATATCTTCATCTGAAGCAACCACAAATCTTGATGGAGATTCTGAAAATAGAAATCCAAGAGTATTCAAGTCTTTGGGAACCTCAATACAAATTCCAAAATTACTCCCTATCAACATTTCTGCAATGGCTGTTATTAAACCTCCATCAGATATATCGTGAAGTGATGTGAATTTATTCATATTACCATATATTGATAAAAGCATTTCTCTTGAAAGTGAAAGATCAATGTCCGGGAGACAATTTGATTTCAATCCGTTTAACTTCAACAAATAACTACCTGAAAGGTTTTCAGAAATTGGACCGGTTAACCATACCCTGTCTCCGGGTTTTTTAAAACTTACTCCTGGACTTTTTTTCTCCGACAGCGATACAGCTGTTATCAATAATGTCGGTGGAATACTGATTGATCTTCCATTTAAGATATATGTATTATTTAAACTATCCTTTCCACTAATAAAAGGGGTGTTATAATTTACTGAAGCATCATGACATCCTTTTGATGTCAATACAAGATCCCCCATTTGATATTGATCTTCTGTATCACCCCATGAAAAATTATCAAGTAGAACAGCTTTCCCTGGATCACCGCCCGAACAGACAAGATTCCTCAATGCTTCCTCAACAACAAAAAGAGCCATTTTATAACAATCTATCTCGCTGAAATTATGATTGATCCCCAATCCAACGGATAATTCAGTTCCACTGCCATATTCAGTACGAATTCTTGCTCCATCTGAATGTGTCATCTGCTTTGATCCGTCAAACGGAGTAAGAATTGTCCTGCCCTGAACCTGGTGATCATATTGTCTGATGATCCATTCTTTTGAAGCTATATCATACCAGCTTAAAACTCTGAAAAAGTGACTTGTTAAATCTTCTTCAGAAAGATTGACAATATTTGACTGTGATTTCTTTCTTCTTTTTGCTATTATCTTTTTCCTCGGAATACCGTCATGTAGAAATTTCATATCAAGATCAATAACCATCTTATCTGAAAAATAAACTTGAAGTTTCTTTGAATCTGTAAACTCACCTATGATGCTTATATCAGTTTGTTCTTCCCTGCAAATTTCAGTTACTCTTTTTATATTTTCTTCGCAGACAGCGAGAATCATTCTTTCCTGTGATTCGCTAAGCCATATTTCCCAGGGAACTATTGAAGTGTATTTCAAGGGGACTTTCTCAAGGTCAACCAGAGCACCTGTCTTCGAACCTATTTCCCCTACAGCAGAAGATAAGCCCCCTGCACCACAGTCCGTGATATCATGAAGTAGATTTTCATCCCTAATCCGTATGATTGCATCAATAGTTTTTTTCTCTTCTATAGGATTCCCTATCTGAACAGCACCTGATGATATTTTCTCAGATTCAGCATCAAGGCTCATGGAAGAAAAAGTTGCTCCATGCAATCCATCTCTTCCTGTCCTCCCTCCAATCAACACTATCTTATCACCGGACAGTGCTTCTTTTTCGACATCTTTTACCGGTAGTAAACCTATACATCCTGCAAAAACCAGAGGATTATATTTATATTTGTCATCTACTATAAGAGCACCGGATAAAGTTGGAACACCAACCCTGTTTCCATAATCTCTTACTCCTGCTACAATCCCCTTTAGAATTCGTCTTGGGTGAAGCACTTCTTCGTTTATATCAGTGTATATGCTTTGGGGATTTCCTGTGCAGAAAACATCAATACCTGCAACTGGTTTGGCTCCCAGTCCCGTTCCAAGAATATCTCGTATAACTCCACCAAGCCCTGTACCGGCTCCTCCGTATGGTTCCAGTGCTGAAGGATGATTATGGGTTTCAACCTTTACACAGTAAGCAAGGTCTTTGTTGATTCTCACAATACCTGCATTATCCTTAAATACACTGAGACAGTCCTCTCTATTTATCTTCCGGGTTGCAGAAATTATAGTCTTTTTCAGAAGATTATCTATAGTCTCGCCTTCAAATTCAAATATACCTTTAAATGTCTTATGTACACAGTGTTCAGACCAGGTCTGTGCAATCGTCTCAAGTTCTGCATCGGTAGGTTCCCTTTCAAGTATGGAAAAATACTCCTGAATTGCAATCATCTCATCCTCATTCAGGCTTAACATCATATTATCTGAAATAATTTTTAATTCTTCAGCTCT
>CBDUTX010000109.1:0-6988 GCA_965370235.1 uncultured Desulfuromonadaceae bacterium
GTTGAAATAAATTTCATTGAATTTGAGATTGGTTTTAATATAAATGATGATATGTAAATAAATCCTGAAAGTCTTACAAGAGAGTATGAAGGATTTCTATAGCTTATACTTTTTGGAATGATTTCTCCAAGTATGAGAACTGTAAAAGTTGTTATTATTGTTGTCAGAAAAATAAAATTCTCAGATGCATTTTTCATAACAATTTTACCTGCAATACTGCTGATTGCAACTACACAGACATTAGTGCCCACAAGAAGCACTGACAGAGTGTTTTCTGTGTTTTTTAATACTAAAAGGGCTATTTTACTTCCTCGTAAATTCATAGATCTAATTTTGCCCTGACGTGATGATATAAGTTATATTTCAGAACTTGTAAAAAGAGATATCAATATAAGGAGTAATACTTCAATTTTTATAAAAATTACTATCAAATTTGTTTCCTTGTTATTTTTACTTTTAATATAGTGTTTTTTCTTATATTCAAAATTTCAAATTCATAATTTTTATACTCAAAAACATAACTTTTTGAAGGAATAAATCCGATCTTTCTTAAAATAAATTTATTTAAAGATTCTTCCAGTTGTTTATGTTTGAAGTAAATTCCGGTGGCTTCTGAAATTATATCCAAACTCATATCAGCATTTACAATAAGAGATTCAGAATCTTTTGTCAGTTGTTTATCATTATAAACAGGGAGCTTTGATCCTACAAAGAACCAGAAAATATCTTCCATAGTTATAATTCCTGAAGTGCCGCCATATTCATCTTTTATCAGAAATGTTGACTTATCTGATTTTTGTAATTCACTTATTAATTTTGTTAATTATGTTGTTGTTGGCATGAAATAGGTCTGACTCATTAGATTGGAAACTTCAGTATCAGGTTGTGGATTGTCAGATAAACATTCAGATAGATTTAAAATACCTATGACCTGATCTATTTTTTCTCTATAAACAATTATTTTTGAAATATTCTTTTTGAGAAAGAGATCTTTTACTTTGTTCCAGGTTGTAATGCTGTCAACTGATATAAGTTCTCGTCTTGGTGTCATAATATCTTCAACCGGAGTTTGATCGAGAATCAGAAGTGAATGAGCAATTTTCCAGAGTGAACCTTTGAGGACTTTATTCATCAATCTCCCTTTATAGAACATCCACAATATTTCAGATGAAGAGAGGATATCCTTTTCTTTATCCTTCAGTATAAAAGATATTAGTTTTTCAAAAGGGAATACAATTGGATAAAATAATATACCCACTATGTAGATAAATGGAGAAAAAAACAAGGAAACTTTTTCAGCTTTTCTAATAGCGAGTAACTTTGGTCCGAATTCACCAAATATAAGAAGCAGGAATGTAATTAATATTATATTGATTATTAAAGCTATTCCCTGAGCTAATTCAGACAAGCCCAAAATTTTTTCAATAGTCCGGAGTGAAATTATCGAAAGCAGAACATTGATAAGTGTATTACAGAGCAATATCAGTGGGAGTGTATAATTTGGTGAATTATACAGTTTGAATAAAAACTTCCCTCTTTTTCCTTTTTTGGCTAATGTGTTGATTTTGTATGTTGGAAGCCAGAATATGGCTGTTTCGCTTGCGGAAAAGGAGGCTGATAGTCCGAGAAGCAAGATTGTTACAAATATGTATATCACTTAATTTCTTTTACCTCTTTAATATCAAGAATCTTTTCCTGAATATTCCACATTTTATCCTTTTCAAATTTATTTTTATCATTATAACCAATTAAATGCAGAATTCCGTGTATTATCACTCTTTTAAGTTCGGATATAAAACTTTCATTATAAAGAGAAGCATTATTCAAGATGTTTTCTTCACAGATAAAAATATCTCCGAGATCATTATCAATTTCACTTGGAAAAGAAAGAACATCAGTTGAAAAATTACTTTTTTTGTATTTGTTGTTATAAATTGACATTTCCTCTGAGGATAAAAATATAATACTTAGTGAAACATTTTTAAGATCAAGGTAATCCAAACTTATTTGAACTAATTTTTTAATCTGTACTCTGTTTTTTTTATTCGATGGCTGGATTAGAATTTTTAACATCTTTTTTGATATCAGAAGGGTATGGTACCCTGGGATGATACAATCCTGTTAGATGTTGAATAAATACCCTTTCAATTGTACCTATATCCCTTAAAGTGAGATCTGTAAATCTTAACTGACCACATGCTAATCTTTTTTGAATAAGATTATGAATTTTAACTTTTATATCATCTTCGGATGGATTATTTAAGCTTCTACAAGCAGCTTCTACTCCATCGGCAAGCATAACAAGACCAGCTTCTTTAGTCTTCGGCAAAGGACCCTGATATCTATAGTCTTTTTCATTGACCTCAGGTCCCCCGTTAGCTTGAATATCTTTTGCTTTGTGATAAAAAATTTCCATTATCATAGTCCCATGATGAGTTTTGATGAATTCAATAATTTCAACTGGAAGTTTATACTGTTTTGCCAGTTTCACACCATGTTCGACATGTTTTTTCAGGATATTGACACTTTCTCTTGGAGATATGCTGTCATGAATGTTCTTCCCATTGAACCCCTGATTTTCGATGAAATTCTCCGGATTCTCAATTTTTCCAATATCATGATAATAAGCACCAACACGTGTAAGAATAGGATTTGCACCTATAAGTTTTGCAGCAGCTTCAGCTATGTCACCAACTATCAAAGAATGAAATTTTGTACCCTGTGCAACTCGAGCTACTTTATGCAGAAGTGGTTGTGTATCCTGTCCGAGTTCAAGCAATTTCATATCGGTAACAGTTCTGAACAATCTTTCAAATATAGATATTAATCCGAGAGAGAAAAATACTGAAATTGTAGAACTGATAGCAATGAGTATTAAAGTGTTAAGAAAAGATTTTAATGAAATAAATGTTGTCAGAAAAAGAGAAAAGGACATTAAAGCCATACTGAAAAACATAGCTAAGAGTCCACTGTAAAAGTTAGATCTTCTGTGAATTTTTCTTGATACTGCAATCAAGGACAGACTTCCGGTTAATATAACAAGCATTGTACTTAATGAATAGTTCCAATATATTGCAATAGATAATGAAAGCATAGTCGAAGCTATAACAGCTTCTTTAACACCTATAAGCAGTACAATCAGCATTCCGGCAAGAGCAACGGGTGCTAAAACAATAGCATCCTGTTTAAAATCACCTGAAGGAAAATTTGAAAACATTTCGGGATCAGAAGGTATGATGTATTTAATCAATAAGCTTGACGAAAGTATAACTATATAGATCACAATAATAAATAACAACATTTTTGATGTCGATTTCCATGATGATGGTGTCAAGATCATAATAAACAGCAATGATATCGAAAAGACAATTAATACTGATAATACTCTTCCAAATATTTCTTTGATCTGTAACCTGCTAATTCCCAGTAAACTGATTGTTATTGGATTGTCCAGACCGAGGTGGTGGATAAGAGATGAAATTTTAATAGAATCCTCGACACTTATCTGCTGGTGTTTTCTCAGAATTTCAGCTCCTTTACTTACTTTGAGGTCAGTATAAGGATCAATTGATCTTATTGCTGAATCAAGTCTTGATTTAGTCCATTCTCTGTCGAAGAGTAAATTTAATTGAGCGATTTTTTTCAGGGCACATCTTAAAAGCAGGGTGTCTTCCTTATTAAAAGCCGAATAGGTCAGAATTGCGTCGTTTAATTGATTAATAGAAAATAATATTGAACCCTGATTCTGTGTATAATTTTCTAAGTTCATTCCATCTTCAGAAATACTGATTGTAATGGTCTTCTGTCTGTTCTGAGTAAAACTCTCTGATAATCCAACTGACTGTATAGTGTCAAGCAGTTCATTCATTGACTGCTCTATGTTTTGAATATCTTTAGGATTAAGATGTATCAATATAGTGTCAAATTGAGATCTTGAAATATTTCTTGGTTGAAGCCATCTATATAACGAATCAGAGAACAACGGGTTCAAAAATGTAACATCTTCAGCATTTACATTCATAAATGTGTTCTCATGAGAAGAAACGGATGAATCTAATAATAACATGAAAGTATCCAATCTGGAATTTATAATATCACTGACATTGATTTTTAATAATACAGGCGTAATTGTATCTCTGACAAATAAAGATTCAGCTCTAAGATTGTCAGGGGACTTGAATATTCGAAATTCTATTGGAGAAAGAATAGTTCTGTCGGAAACTTCTCCGGGTTTAAAGACAAATGATTTTTGAGATGGAGGTTTTGTTATTAATTCAGAAAGAAAAATCAATATTAGGAAAGCAATAAATTTCCACAAATATGAAAGAATTTTATTTTTTTTTGTCATATTCTTTATCTTCTTTCTCATAAGCTCTGAGTATATCTTTTACAAGCTTATGTCTTACTACGTCTTTTCTTGTCAAGTACACAATTTTAATATCCTGTATATTATGGAGAAATCTGGAGATATCTGAAAGTCCTGATTTTCCGTTTATCAGATCGCTCTGGGTTACATCTCCGCATACTATAGTTTTTGAGTATTTTCCGAGACGAGTCAAGAACATTTTCATTTGAGCAGGAGTTGTGTTCTGAGCTTCATCGAGAATTATACAAGCATCATTTAAAGTTCTTCCTCTCATGAAAGCTAAAGGAGCAATTTCAATAAGAGAAAGTTCAATTAATTTTTTTGTTTTGTCTTTAGACAGAGTCATATACAATGAATCATAAAGGGGTCTGAGATAGGGCTGAACTTTCTCTATAAAATCCCCCGGTAGAAAACCAAGATTTTCTCCTGCTTCAACAGCTGGTCGTGTAAGGATTATTCTTTTCACTACTTTGGTCAATAGTAATTCCACTGCTTTTGCAACTGCAAGAAAAGTTTTACCTGTTCCGGCAGGACCGATGCAGATAGTCAGTTCGGAAGTATTCATTGCCTGGATATATTGTTTCTGACCATCACTTCGTGGGAATATCTTTCCTGTATTAGTAGATATCATCAGATCTTCTGAAATTTGTGAATTCATTGAATGAGTAATAAAAGACAGAACATCATCTTCCTTTTTAAAGCTACCCTTTTTAAGATTAGATATGAAGTTTTTAATTGCTTTATTAGCATTGAGTAGCGCTTTGTCTTCTCCTCTTATTATAACATTTTCATCATCAATGAATATCTTACAGCCAAGTATTGATCTCATCAATTTGATGTATTCATCTCTTGGACCTACAAACGATAAGATATTATTATATGGAATAGGGATTTTTTGTTCAGTCATAATTAGAAAAGGGGAGAATTAATCTCCCCCCTTTTCAAAAAAATACACTTTATAGACTTGGAGCTTCTCTACGATATTTTTCCCAAGTACTTTCATCCTGACGAAGTCTGAATTGCTGCTTAGGAAGGATTAGATCAGGATTTAATCCTATTACATCTTTGTTATCATCGTAGATCATCTTCCAGAGGTACCATTTCTGTCCTCTAGGAGTATATTCTCTTTTTGCGATATACCAGAGACAGTCTCCTTCTTTTACAATATAGGTAGTAAATTCAGGAGCTCTTGTGAGTTCTGCAATTTGTCTGTTTAATTCACTTTTTCTTGCAAGAAGTTGATCAACTTCTGCCTGAAGAGCTGCAACTTCAACTCTAAGGGCTTCAACTACAGGTTCTGTTTCTGCAATACAAAGTTCATATTCTTTAATTTTCTCTAATGCTTGTTCTTCGGTTAAAGTCTCTTCTGCAAAAATCGTGGAGAAGGCTAATAAACCAAGAAGAATACTGATGAATAAAGTTCTTTTCATTTCCTCCACCTCCTTTATAACCCACGCTCGGCCTGGAGCTCACGGAGTCTTTCTTCAAGTCTTACAATTTCGGCTTGTAAGTCTTCTTTTTGCTGCATAAGACTCTGTTTGCGATTTTCCAGTCTGGTTTCTTCCTGTCTTAACCTCTCACACTCAGCCTGAGCTTCTCTCATACGAGCAAGAGTTTCTCTAGAAGCTCCTTTTGGACCACATCCAACTGCTACGAGGGCTAGCAGTGTCGCACTTGCGACCAACGCTGCTAGGTTTTTCTTCATTTACGACCTCCTCTATTTTGTTGTTTTACCTGTTTAAAATCTTTAGGCATTTGTAAAGTAGCATTTAATTTCAGATATGTCAACAGAATTATTGATTTTCAAGATACCGTTGGAAATTATTATTAATAATAAAGAAAATTTTTGGTATTGAATCAATCCTTGTGTAAATTTCAGCATTCAACCCAAGAGAATAGGAAAGGGATCTCGATAAGATAATATCTTTTTCGGAACACTTGATTCTCGTTTGGACCCGTTCTGTCGAATCCACAGGATGCATAATAGCTGCAACATGTATGGGGATTTGATTGATTGTATTAGCCTGCAGAGAATTTGCAAGCCTTAAAGAAAGTGTATCACCGGGATATCTTGAGTTAACTAATAAAAATACAGTATCAATATTATTATCATCAATTCGAATTGTATCTGGAATATAATTTCCACTGTTCTCAAGATCATTCCCAACTTCTAAGATTATATTCAAAGGACGTTTTACCATAGTGATATCTTTTGGAGGGAGTTTGTTAAAAAAAAGTTGGATGGTTTCAGAAATTTCATAAGGTTGAAATATATAGATGTAACTCTGAAATGAATCATAGGTCAAACCATTGGTTAAAAATGAACTGACAAATATTTTTGATGTGTCAATTTCAGCAAGGAGAATCGGATAGAGGAATTTCCATGTTGTCGTAGCTAGTCCCTGTATTTTAGCGGTATTTACGAAATAAAAAACAATCGATGTCTCAGATAAAGGCTGTATAACTTTGATACTGTCATCATTATTCGAAGTGTTAATAAAATTACTATCTGTTGAAATATTCAAAGAAGTATTGTTTTTATCATTTGATTTGAAAGGATTGATAATAAAGAAAATAAACATAATTAAAAAAAGTAAAATGGATAGTATTATTACAATTATT
>CBDUTX010000110.1:0-6949 GCA_965370235.1 uncultured Desulfuromonadaceae bacterium
TAAATTCCATTTTGATAACAGGCAGAAAAGGACTTTTATTAAATGAAGCCCGGAATAAATTGAAAAATAATCTGATTATCTCACAACATCTGATAAGGGAAATTAACCCGTATTATGATTTTAAAGCTTTGATAGAGATATTTCAATTTCTGAGGAAATTGAAATATAGAAACTTAATAGTCCATACAAATAGTTCAAAAGCAGGTGTTTTAGGACGATTGGCTTCACAAATTCTAAAAATCCCATGTGTTCATACAATTCACGGATGGAGTTTTAATTCATACCAGAATAAAATCTTTTACAAATCTGCAGTTTGTATTGAAAAAATATTGTCAAAAAACACTGAGAAAATAATTGTAGTAACTGAGATGGATATAAAAAAAGGTTTGAAAAATGGAATAGGAAATAAAAGTAAATACTCTGTTGTTAGAGCAGTAACCGATATGACACCTTTTAGAAATGGTGATGGAACGAAAATAAGGAAAGAACTTGGTATTAGTAATTATACTAAAGTTGTTGGGACAGTTGCTGTTTTTAAACCTCAAAAAGCTCCCCTGGATTTTATTCAAGCTGCAAAATTTATTTCGGATAAATTAAAAGATGTGGTTTTTATAATGGCAGGAGGAGGTCCATTGCTTAAGGTATCTTTAAAAAAAGCTAAGGATATGGGAATTGAAGATAGAATATATTTTACCGGATGGAGAAAAGATATTCATGATATCATATCATCTTATGATATATTTCTTTTAACTTCTCTCTGGGAAGGGTTACCTCAGGTTTTATTACAGGCAATGGCAGCTGGGAAAGCCATTGTAGCCACTGCAGTTGATGGAAGTGCTGAAATAATTGAAGATGGAGTAAACGGATTTTTAGTAGCTCCAAAACGTCCTGATATTGCTGCAGATAAAGTTCTTGAACTATTAGAAGATGATAATAGAAGAAAAATAGTAGGAAATGTAAACAGAAAATTTATCAACAGACAATTTTCAGTAATGAAAATGAAAGAAGATGCTGAAAAGATCTACAGAGAAATTTATAATAAATATTATTTATTAAACAATTAGTTTTTTTTTAACATCTTTTCAGCATATCCGATTACTATAACACCGAGACAAAGTAAAAGAAATATTCCGTTTGCTTTAATAATTTTCCATGTTTTTCCGGTTTCATTACTTAGAAATAGAGTTAATGTATAAGCAAGATCCAGAAAAACCACAAGTATAATTGCAAATACAAATGTTTTTCTAATAATTTCTCCTCTTTGGATTTTAATATCATATAATATCTCATAATATTAACCTTAAAGTAAATTACAAAATAACCAACCTTTTAAATTAAGTATTTAATAAGGTTTCTTTGATGAAAATTTTTGAATTGTTTATGACATCATTTGGAGCAAAATGATAGTGGTTCAAGAAAATTGTTTTATCTATTTCTGAAGTAAAAGAGAAGAAGTTTAATATCGCATTGAAAAACATCTCAAAGTATAATTTAATTATTACAAAAATGAATTATAAAAAAGTTTATAATTATTTTCTTGGAAATATTAAATGATCATAAATGAAAAATGTTTAACTGTTAAGATTAAGCATAGAGGAACAAAAAATTGGTTATAGAATTTATAAGCTGTTCGTTTTTAGTAGGTATTCTTTCAGCAATTATTTTTATCATTTATCTGGCAACTAATATGATTAATTTCAGAAAGAAGAGTGGAAATGGGCAGATGAATATTAAAAATGTGGATATCAAGTATAATAAGAAAATAAAAAAAATTATTAAAAAAGCTAAAAATGCTGAATTTGAAGAACTCGATGATATTGAAAAAACAAATTTGTAAATGTTAGAAGAATTTCTAATTTTAAATAATATAAAGAGGGTTCTCTTACAGTAGAGAACCCTGATAATTTTTATCGGACTATTCTGTCAATTCTCTCCTGCAGTGTTTCAGGTTTAGCAGAGAGAGTTGTGATCTCTTCTGTAATATATGAAATTCTGACATCGGGTGAAGGATGAGCACCATAATGACCATCAACACCTTCATCCAATTTTCTGATAATATTCACAAGTTCATCAGGATTATATCCGGATGAAGTCATCAGATGAACTGCATATATATCAGCATTTTTTTCCTGATCTTCGCTATAAGCATTTTCCCATAGATTGACCATTTCATCTACAATAGAGGAAAAGATCTGATCCATAGAAGTATTTGTAATTTCAACTACAAACCAGTCAGGAAGATTATTTAATGCTTCCTGTGCTTTCTGTTTTGCTGCAGGTCCACCATACTTTTCAGCAAGTTTAATCATCGAGATAAGTCTGTTTTTTGAACTAATTGAGTTTATGGCATCTTTATGAACTACATGAGCGATTTCATGAGATAGAATTCCAGCAATTTGATCTTCGTTGTCACAGGCTTCTACCATGGCAGTTGTGATGAAAATAAAACCACCTGGAGTTGCAATCGCATTTTTATTATTTCCCTCAATGACTATGAAGATATATCCGGAAAACAGATCGTCTCTTTCTGACATCACCGAAAGAGTCTGACCTATCTCATTAATATATTTCTGCATATCTTCATTTTCGGTTAAACTGTTATCATATTTGTAAAGTATATTTGCAGCACAGGTTCTACCGAGATAGTATTCCTGTTCAGGAGTATAGCCTTCTGTAAAAACATTTATAGCATTGTTGATATCCTGTGCAATTTTAAGGTAATCACCAACAATAGGTATATCTACAGAAATATCTACAGGTAAGCTTGGGAATGAGAAACAAGGTGTTAAAAACAGAGCAGAAAACATTAACATAATAACTGATAAATATATTTTTTTCATTTTTTTCTCCTTATGTAGATATTACTCGGCAAAAGCTCCAACCAAACCAGCTTTCATCCATTCATTCCACTCCGAGCCAAGATTTTTTTCAAAAGAGCTGAAATTCCATTTTTTCTCAATGCTGTTTAAAAGAACAAAACTACCTTCAAGATTTCTATGTCCTTCAATGTATTCAGTTTCAATTTCAGGATTGAAATTCTTTATAGCTGCTGCTATTTCATCTTCACTGGCTCTTTGATCCCCAGCATAAATTGAGCTGTTGTAGTTTTCGGCTCTTTCCTGAGCTTCTTCTCTTCGCTGTGCAAATGTAGAGTTTGTACTTTCATCTTCAGCAAGAAGAGATGAAAAATTAAGAAGAAAAATTGATAAGATAAAAGTCAAAAAGATTTTCTTCTGCATAGATTACCTCCTGTTTAGTTTACATATTTTTTATATATTTTAACTAATAATATTATTAAATACCAATAAATATTCATTTGGATGTAAGTTCAAATATACTATTCCAGTTATCATCAGGAGGATTTTTAATGAAATTTTTACATCTTGTTATGAAGACGAGAGAAGGCGGATCATCAGGTATATAAGACATGACATTGGAAAATGCTTTTAAAGCTTCTTCAAATTTTCTGTCTCTATAGAGAGAAAGTGCCAAAGAATAACTGTCAATCCCCTTTTCAATGAGAGGATTTATTTCATTTTTCTTGTCTAACAATTCATAAATTGTTACAGGTTCACATTTTCCTATGACGAGTATTTTATCAAGTTCTCTGACATCAAAATAATCCTTAACAAGTGCGTATGTGAATTCAGAGATCATAGAATAAGTTCCATAGAATTTATTAGTTCCTTCAAGCCTTGATGTAAGATTTACAGAATCTCCCATAATTGTATAATCCATTCTCTCATTGGAACCAAGATTTCCGACAACCATGGAACCAGAATTAATTCCAATTCTCACTTTTAACTGTGCCTTTCCCTGTTCTTTCCAGACTTTTCTCAGTTCAATCATTTTTTTCTGCATATCAATGGATGTATTGCACGCCCTTATTGCATGATCTTCCTGAACCAAAGGAGCACCCCAGAAGGCGATGATAGCATCACCTTCGAATTTATCGACTATTCCTTCGTACTTTGAAATAATATTACACATCTCCGACAGGTAAACATTTAGTAATTGAACAAGTTCTTCAGGAGGAATTGATTCTGAAACTTTTGTGAATCCGGCAAGATCAGAGAAGAAAGCTGTCATGATTTTTCTCTCCCCTCCAATTTTTAATTTATTAGGGTTGCTGATAAGTTCATTGATAACCTTTGTCGACAGGTAC
Source organism: uncultured Desulfuromonadaceae bacterium (assembly GCA_965370235.1). Taxonomy (GTDB): domain Bacteria; phylum SDB-A; class SDB-A; order SDB-A; family SDB-A; genus CBDUTX01. The sequence continues at coordinate 4,166 of CBDUTX010000110.1, forward strand.
TGACCGAAAGCATTTTTAATGAAATTTTTTTCTCTTGACTCCTGAATGTAGTTTAATATTGTACCTGAAAGAAATGAAAATATTATCACAACAGGCACTGCAGAAAGATCGATCAATGTATTGAAAAATATAAATGAAATAATAGAGAGCAGGAGGTATCCAAATAAAATCAACAGAGTAAATAAAATTCCAAAAAATATTTTAAATTTAGAACCAAGTACAGAAGTAAATATTGAAAAGATAAATATTAGAGCAAGTATAATATATAGCTCATAATGCTCTATTATATAATCATCCTGAAGAAGATTGTCTAACAAGGAAGCATGTATAAATACTCCGCCGTCTTTCTGATTGAAGGGATTTGGTCTCAAGTCGTATAATCCGGGTGCTGTTCCTGCTATAAAAACAATTTTGTCTTTAAATGTGCTTGGGGCAATGTAATTTTTTTCATAATTCTCAATTGCTTCTTGTATTATAAAAAACTCCTCTTCCTTTATTGATTGAATTAATTCATCATCAAATTCTGACAACATTCCCTGAAGTGAATCGTATTTGAAAGAGTAAAGATCATTAAGACATGAATTAAATTTCTTGAAGGATGATATACAATCCTCATCATTTGCAATTTTTTCTTTAATGTTTTCATATTCACAGAAGAGTTTTAAATATGTATTATATTAATTGTACATTTTAAGAAAGTCAACTGATGTGAAAAATGAAGCTGATTTTATAATTGCTCCGATTGTATAATTCTGATAGGTTTTTCTCATCTCTCCGTAGAATTTAATTCCAAGTTCGCCCTCATTGTTCAGTATGTATCTATGCTCGATGTCATTTTCCATAATGATCATGGAATTACCGATTATCTTGATATTTTTAAAATTCCACAATGAGCTCAAAACAGAAAGTGAAATATTGGGATAATAAAGATCGTTATATTTAGTGAGTAAATTACTTCTTCTGTACAGACCATCAAGATCAGCTTTGATGTTTACACTTCCAATATTTAGTGAACTTTCGACAAATAATTTTATCGGAGGTTGGACAAAACTGAATTTATCTATATTAACTTTTGTGTTTTCAAATTCTATATTTAAAGCTCTATTATTTATATATTCATTTGAAAGTAGATGATATGTTTCATAATCTTTTCTGTTACTGAAAATATAGGCAATAATGAGATTCCCTGCATTTATTGCAGATTCTGCATAAATAATGTCGTCATTTTCACCGTAAACAGAAGGTTCAGAGTAGAGAACATCGAAGACTATTGCTTTAGCTCCACCTGCATTAAGATAATTTATAATATCTGCACTTACACTTCTGGGCCATGGCCAGTAAATTCCTTTTTCTTTGAGCTCGTCAATAGATTTCTGATCGATAAAGAAAAAAACAATATCCTCACTGGGTGTAATATTTTGAAACCGAACAAGCTTTCTTCTAAAATCAGAAGTAATGTACTCTAATTTTGTAAAAAAACCTGATATATAAAAAACAGATATAACTGATGCAACTGCAATTCCAATCAGAATTGATTTTAATAATTTAATAAGACTATTACTATTCATTATCCTAATAGTATACATGAGATGTGAAAACATTCAAACAATAATCTTTTCTTGAGCAATCATTGTTTTTTCTTTTTCTTTTAAAGTACTTATAAAATTAAGATTCTTTTTATAAATAAATATTTGAATAAAGTCAATCAGATATTACATAAATATTAACATTATTAATATTTAATATAATATTATTAATAACTTTTATGTTATTTGTAAAATATTACTTGACATATATTATAATTATTGATATATTTATATATTAAAGGAGGAAAAATGAAGTATAAAAAATCAAAAAGAATGAAAATTGTTGAACAGATAAGAAATACAAAGAGCAAATCAGTAAATAATATCTATTTTTGGTAATATATCCGTACTACATTTGCATTTTTGTACTGAACCATTGATTCTAATTTTCTACTAAATCTGTTTTGAGGGGAATTATATCCCCTCTTTTTTATTAAAAATAATATAATACTTAATTATTTTTATAACTTTAAAAACATTAGAAATTAAAATATATGTAAAAAATATCTTTTTAAAAATAATTAAGTATGTTATATTAATTATAGTAATGAATTTATAAGATAATGTTTTGAACGTACTAATAATATAAATTATTAAAATTTATTAAGTATGATTAATTTTTTTAGAGGAGGAAATTATGGATATCACTGAAAAGACTTTGGATCCTTTGGGAGAAGTATCAGGTTTTGTTGCCGGTTATATTTATTATGGTACCGGAGAAATTATTGTTTCGAAAGCACCAAAGGAAATGGAAAATGAACAAATGGGTGGTCTTGCGGTAGAAATGTATGTTGCTGCAAAAACGATAGTAGATAGAATGGGGTTAGGTACTGCAAATTTTGTTGAAGTTCATACCGATAAGTTTATATTTATTCATACCTGTGTAGTACCGGGAATAGCAGCAATGGGTGTAATATTGTCTAAAAGTGGTAATATTGGTCTTATGAGATTTCATATGACCAAGTTGTCAAAAGCTCTGATTCCTGAATTTAATGTTTAATTTTACGATTTAACATAAAACAGATATGTTATTATCTGTTTGTGTTTTTGATTCAATATTTCAATAATAATTATTGAAATATTGAATTTAATCATTAGTTTATATCAAAAAATATTTAATAATATAAGTTTACTTAATAATAATATCATAAAAATAAGTATTTCTGATATTATTTAGATAAATAAACTATTTCAATTT
>CBDUTX010000111.1:0-6948 GCA_965370235.1 uncultured Desulfuromonadaceae bacterium
TTCAATATATCTTCGATCATCGGCATATATTTCCCGCTTCTTCTCAGGTAAGTTGTAAGACCACTTCGTCCTCCCCCTGTGTAGTAATTCATGTAATTCTTAACTCTGTCATTAATTGTAATGGTAATAAGGAGTTCATCTGTGGTTTCAAAAACGGGATATCCCCAGAGTCCATTGGCAGCTCTTATCTGTGAAGAGGATAGACGTCTAAGATTAAGATTGTATCTGCTTAAAATAAATGAATCTCGAACTTCCTCTATTGGAATGTCGAGGATATATCTCATTCCGTCACTGGAAATTTGGTGAGCAAGTAGATAATTCTCGTTTTTCAGAGCTTCATTCGCTTCTGTAAAATGTTCTTCAGACAATGTTAAAAGCAAATTAGCAAGAGTATCAGCGGAAATTGGCTCAATTATCCCTATCTGTTCATCCCCTAACGTTGAGGCTGTGAATTCACTTTCACTTGTATATGGAGCACAACTGAATAGGGACAATATAAATAATACAAAAAATCCTACTAATATTTTTTTTATATTCATAAGCTTCACTTTGTTTAAGGTTATTTTTACAACACAACATATTTACTGTATACTATCTAAAATCATACGTTTATATAAATTTTTAACCTGAATTTATTTTTATGTCAATTCATATAGTAATTTGTTAAATCAACTTTGTCAATTTTGATATAGAAAAAATTAATTTTATCTTATAATATTCATTTGCTTAATTTATATTTATTAATTGTTTATAAAGTTAAAGGAAAAAAAATATGACAGATGTTGAATATATAAGAAATTTTTGTATTATTGCACATATAGATCATGGAAAATCGACACTTGCTGACAGATTGCTGGAAATAACGAAAACTGTATCTAAAAGAATAAAATTAGAGCAATTTCTTGATAAATTGGAACTTGAAAAAGAAAGAGGAATAACAATCAAAGCTCAGACAGTGAGAATGAATTTCCTCGATGAGAAAGGTGAACAATACCAGCTGAATCTTATAGATACTCCCGGTCATGTCGATTTTTCATATGAAGTTTCAAGATCCATTTCAGCATGTGAAGGTGCACTGCTTGTAGTAGATGCAACTCAGGGGATTCAGGCTCAAACAGTCAGTAATACCTATTTTGCACTGGAGAATGATCTCGAGATTATCCCTGTTGTCAACAAAATTGATCTGCCTTCGGCAAGACCGGACGAGGTAATGCTTGAAATTGAAGAATTTCTCGGTATTTCATCGGATGAGAGTATTTTAGTCAGTGCAAAAACAGGAGAGGGAGTGACTGATCTTTTAAATAAATTGATTAAAAGGATTAAACCACCAAAGGGTAATTTAGAGAAACCTTTTCAAGCTCTGATATTTGACAGTTACTATGATAATTACTGGGGAGCAGTATTATTGATCAAAGTAACTAATGGCTCCGTTAAAACCGGCGATAAAATCACTCTTTATGAAGGAGGAGGTGAATTTGACGTACAGCATATTGGGGTATTTTCACCTGATATCATTGAATTCAAATCTCTTTGTGCAGGAGAAGTTGGTTTTATTTCTGCAGGGATTCGATCACTTGACAATGTATTTGTCGGTGACAGTATTTCTCACTGTGGTTTTAAAGTTGAACCATTGCCTGGATTTAGAAAACCGAAGCACATGGTTTATGCAGGACTGTTCCCTACGACAAATGATAAGTATTGGAATTTAAAGGATGCTCTTGAAAAACTTTCTTTGAATGATTCGTCGATAATTTTTTCACCTGAAAAATCCCTTGCTCTAGGGATGGGTTTTAGAGCAGGTTTTCTCGGACTTCTTCATATGGAGATTGTACAGGAAAGACTTGAGAGAGAATTCAATCTTGATCTTGTTATTACTGCGCCTACTGTTCCTTACAGGATTAAGTTGAAAGATGGCAGAATACTTGAAATTAATTCTCCTTCGGAATTACCTCCTCCAGCCCAGAGAGAATATATGGAGGAACCGATTGCAGAAGTGACGATTCATGTTCCCGATGAATTTATCGGAAATATTCTGAAACTGTGTCAGAATAAAAGAGGAATTCAGATGAAGATAGAGTATATTACGACCAAACATGTTATGATCGTCTATAAAATACCACTTTCATCAATAATTGTTGATTTTCATGATAAGCTGAAATCTCTGTCAAGAGGGTATGCGTCTTTGGACTATCACTGGGATGAATATAAAAGGGCGGAACTTGCAAGATTAGATTTTCTGATAAACGGAGAGTTGATAGATGCTCTGGCAATAATAACATCATCGACTCAAGCACAGAGAATCGGGAGAGAAATCTGCCTTAAATTGAAAAAAGCTATTCCGAGACAACTCTATGAGGTAGCCATACAAGCTGCAATTGGCGGAAAAATTATTTCAAGGGAAAACATTAAAGCATTGAGAAAAGATGTTACAGCCAAATGTTATGGGGGGGATATAACAAGAAAGAGAAAACTTCTTGAAAAACAGAAAGAAGGAAAGAAAAGAATGAAGAAACTGGGAAAGATAGAGATTCCTCAGGAAGCTTTTATGACGATACTTTCAGCAGAAGATATTTAATTTCTCAATAATAAGGAGTAAGCAATGAAGGTTGCTGTAATAGGGTCGGGAGGGAGAGAACATGCACTTGCAGCTTTGCTGATAGAGGACAGGGAGGTTAACGAGATTTTTTCTCTTCCAGGTAATCCGGGAACGGGCAAACTTGGAACCAATATCAAAATTGAAATAAACAATGTAGATGAAGTAAGAAAATCGGTAAAAGAAATATGTCCTGATCTTGTTATTATCGGTCCCGAGCAACCTATATCTGAAGGGCTTGCAGACTATCTCAGGCGCGATGGTTTTATAGTTTTTGGACCTGATGCCGAAGGTGCAAAAATAGAAAGTGATAAAATATTTGCAAAGACTATTATGCAGGAGACAGGAATTCCTACTGCAAAATGGTTTGAGATAAGTAATGCCGAAATTTTTAAAAATTCGCTCGAAAAAATACATTCTCCCTATGTTCTTAAAGCAAGCGGATTAGCTGGAGGAAAAGGTGTTTTCATCGTTGATGATAAAGAAGCTGCAATTGAGAAAGCAGAAGAAATGTTAAAAGGAGAAATATTAAAAGGAGCAGGAAACAAATTTGTTCTTGAAGAATATATAAGGGGAGTTGAAGCTTCATTTTTCTACATCACTGACGGAAGGAAATATATTCAGATGATCCCTGCCAGGGATTATAAGAAGGTAGGAGAAGGAGACATAGGACCGAATACAGGAGGAATGGGAGCAATAGCTCCTGTTCGGATTTCGATGAATTCAACTGTTGAAGAAAAAATTCTCTTGCCTTTGATGGATTATTTGAAATGGAAGAAAATTAATTACAGGGGAGTCATATATATAGGAGTGATAATTGACCAGGGAGAAGTGAAGGTGCTCGAGTTCAACTGCAGGTTTGGTGATCCTGAAACCCAGGTAATTTTACCTCTTGTACAAGAAGGTCTGTTCAATTCTCTTTACTCAGCAGCTTCAGGCTCACTGGAGAGATCATTGACTTTTAAAACAGATATCAAGACAACAGGTGTTGTCATTGCTTCAAGGAATTATCCTATGAAACCGGAAACAGGATTTAATATTGAAGGGGTTGAAAACATCACGAATCCTGACCTTTCTCTTTTTTATTCTGGAACAGAATTTCGAAATGAAAAGTTGATCAATACCGGAGGAAGAGTATTTACTCTTGTAGGAAAAGGGGAAACATTTCAGAAATCCAGGGAACTTGTCTACTCCAATATCGACAGTATTTCATTTGAAGGTGTATGGTACAGGAAAGATATCGGAATGGAGAAGTAAAAAATGTTTACGAAAAAGTATAATACACTGCAAAGGGAAGTGAAGAAGCATATCAAGGGTTTTAAGAAAAAAAAGAAGATAACACAGGATGAATTTGATGACTTTATAAATAAAATTTTGTCGGACAAAATTATGAATGTAGGAGGTAAGATTTATTGCCGTGATGGGTTTGTTTTTGTCAAGAAAATAAATAACCGAAGTTTTCAGATTCTGTCCTTCCAGATTAATTCTTTTGGAGCTGGAATTTTCTCAGATTCGATTGTAAAACATTGCACACCGATCATGTTGACTGTCACAGTGCATGGGACCCATCATCATCTGGAGCATAATCTGAAAGATTCCTGTATCTCTATAGATGATTTCTATCTTGGAAAAAGTTATTCGGGGAGCAAAGGAAAATTGTGTAATAGGAATAAGTTCAATTCATATGCAAAAACGCTCTTTCTTTCAAAATCAAATGTTTACTCCTTCAATCATCATATTGTCTATCATCTGATGAATGCTAATTATCTTTGCCATCACATAGCCGAGACCATGGGATATACTTTTGGAGCTCTTGATGTATTTTGGACAAAGAAAGAGAACCTTTTTTTCCTGACATCGGGTTCCTGGTTTAATGATAATAAGGATAAGCTATATATTAATATAATCGATAATTTTTCAGGGGAAAGAATGAGCGGACATTTCCAAATTCCACATTATGCAAAACTTATCGAAGATATTGATAAGTTTAAGGAAGAGTATGACAATTTACTATGCTCGATAAATTACAGAAAAGAGATGGAAACGTTTTATTTACCTATCGGGTACCAGAAAGTTCAGGGAAAGAAATTCAATAAAAATATCAATGTAATCACAAGCCAGCACATTCTTGAACATCTTCTCTCAGAATATTATAAACGTAAGAACATATTTGTTGTAACAAACACTTTCCAGACTCTTGAATATTTGTCAAGAGCGATGATCGCAAAAACAGAAGGAATGGAGGATGAGTTCAAGAAATATATGAGGACTGTTACTTCGTGTATAGGGTATTATCCCGAACATGATTTTGAGGAGATTTATAAGAACAAGGAAATAAAATTTCCTTCTTTTATAAGTGAATATTCCCATACGATGTTCTTCAGAGCACCGGTATTGAAATAAAATACAGACAAATCTAAAGATGTGTTTAGGAAATACTGTATCTGTCTCTACTCATTTTCCCCGGGATTGTTTTCAAGATCAGTAAAGCGTTTATTTATATCGTTGTAATGCCAGTTTATACAGTCAAGGCTGTCTTCAAGGGACATTATTCTCAATTTTAACTGATTTATTGTATCCGAAGAAACCGGTGACTTGGTTTTTTTTGGAAAAACATATCTGCCGATGATCATTCCGGCTATCAAACAGGTTATTACCCAGAAGGATAATGTAAAAACTGTAATTCCTGTTTTTCTTTCTCTTACATATCCCATAGTTTATGTTATTATCAAATTAAATTTTTGTAAAGGTGAGGTTTTTTATTTTGTTTGTTTCTTCATGTTGTTAATATTGAATTGTTCTGAAGGAATTTAATATGTTCAAAAAAAGAAAAATAGATATTTCAATTTACCTGATACTTCTCTGGGTAGTAATCGGGATAACACTGTCCATGGTATGGGTAGGGATTTCTCTTTCAAGGAATAGTGAAAAGGCAATACTAATGATGATAGAAAAGGATATTATGGCAATTGCTGCAAGCTATTCTCAAAGTTTCCATCAATTGTATTCAGCTCAACAAATGGAAGAGAAATTATTAAAGGTCAATGCACTGATGATAGCACATATGGTTGACCATATCCCTAATATTTCAGATGCCCTGTTGGCAGAGATAGCTCTTGAGAATCAACTGGCAAGGATTGATAAACTTGATTCATTTGGAAGAGTGGTAACTTCCTCTTCGTTAGACCTAGAAGTTCCTTATTATCCCGGTCTTAAATTCATCATCAGCGGAAGGAGGAATGAGCTTATAATTTGGGCGACTGACAGGGTTGACAGTATTATCGGAATTCCATTCAGAAATTACAAATTAGCTGCGATAAGATCTGAAGACGGGGGTGCTATTGTCGTATATCTAAGTGAAGGATATGTTAATTCAATTCTATATCACGCTTCAGTTTCCAGGCTTGTTAAGGAAGCAGGTACTTCACCAGGTATGGCATACATTGCACTTCAAAACTTTGATGGAATCGTATCAGCTTCAGGAAGAGTGGAGCAACTAACAAAAATTGAAAACGATGTGTTTCTTCAGGAAGTTATAAGAAATCAAATTCCTGAGATAAGGAATAGTATTTTTAAAGGAAATAAGATATATGAAGTTGTCTCTCCTTTAAGTTACCAGGGATTTCCCTGGGGTATCATCAGGATTGGATTTTATCTTTCAGATTACAATCAGATGATAACAAATTATAAACAGAGAATTTTTTTAATGCTCTTTTTTTCCTGGATTGCTTTGTTATTAATACTGGTTGTTGGTATTTTAGGTTTCAGATACTTATCTCTTAAAAGAGAATTATATTCTATTGAAACTATGACCGCTAAGCTTGTGGATTCATCAAACTACGGAATCTTTATTGTCGATAATAACCTTAACATAATTCAGATCAATCAATATGGATTGAATATGTTTGGTCTGGGCTCATCACAGGTGAAGAGAGTATCTTATGATAAACTTTTTAAAGAAGATGAGTTGTATATATCCAGGACATGGAGGATGAAAAGGGAAGTTAAAGACAGTCTTCAAAAGTTAAAATTATCCGATGGGAAGGAAGAAGAATTTTTAATAGACACACTTCTTCTAAAAGAAAATGGGAATCCTGTTGGAGTTGTATCATTTTTAAAAGAATTTAAACATGTTAAAATTGAAAGAGAATTAAAAGCTGAGAAGGAAAAACTGAAAGAGATATCTGAAATTACGACTACAATTGCACATGAACTTCGAAATCCTCTAAATGGAATATCTCTTGCTGTACAAAGAATAAAAAAAGAATTTGATATAGAAAAGAATGAAGACCTTAGTTTTCTAATTAATATTTTATCAAAAGAGACAGGTGCGTTAGAAAAAAAATTAAGTAATT
>CBDUTX010000112.1:0-6865 GCA_965370235.1 uncultured Desulfuromonadaceae bacterium
ATAAGCAGAAAAAAAAGAGATGGACATTTACCTGAAGACCTTGTTATTAAAAATCCAATTGAAGAAAGAATGTTGCCAATTTTCCAACAGTATCAATCTCAATTAAGACAATTGAATGCTGTGGATTTTGACGACATGCTGCTCTACACAGTCAGGTTCCTGTTATCTGAAGAAAAAACAAGAAAGGTTATATCGAGAAGATTTAAATATATTCTGATAGATGAATATCAGGATATCAATAATATTCAGTATAATATGGTCAAATTATGTTCACAGAGACCACACAATATATTTTTAGTAGGAGATGAGGATCAGACGATTTACAGCTTCAGAGGAAGTAATATTGAAAATATATTTAAATTTGAAAGAGATTTTCCTGATGTCCGAATAATAAAACTTGAACAGAATTACAGATCAACTGCAAATATCCTTCAGGTCGCTTCAGAGATTATCAGCAAGAATATAAACAGAAAAGATAAAGTACTGTGGACTGAAATAGAACACGGGGAGCCTGTAATGCTTTTAGAAACTGAAGATTATATCGAAGAGTCAAAAGTGATTGCAGAAAACATTACAAAATTAAAAAATAAATACTCCCTTGGGAAAATGGCTATTTTATACAGAACAAATGCACAGAGCAGGATATTTGAGAACAGTTTTATTAAATACAATATTCCTTATGAGATCATAGGGGGGATTAGATTCTTTGAGAGAAAAGAAATTAAAGACATTATAGCCTATCTCAGACTTGTTGTTAATACAAAAGATATTCAATCCTTTCTGCACATAATAAACACACCTACTCGCGGGATCGGCAAAACAACAATTGATAAATTGATAAGAATAGCAGAAGAAAAAAACAAATCACTTTATGAAACCATATTAAAAATAAAACCTTCGGATCTTAGCGCAAGACAGATAAATAATCTTTTGGAATTTCACAAACTCATAGAAGATCTCAAGGAGAAAATTGCTGATCTGTCAGTTATTGAATTTCTGAGATATCTGATTGATAGAACTGAGTATATAGAATTTTTGGAATCGAAAAAAACAGACAGCAAGATCAATGTGATAGATAGAATAGAAAATATAAATGAATTTATCAATGCAGTAATACAGTTTCATCAGGATAATCCTGATCTGGGAATTACTGAATATCTTCAGAATATTTCTCTGTTATCCGATATTGATTCCTGGCAACAGGAATCGGATAAAATTAATTTAATGACTATTCATTCTTCAAAAGGTTTGGAATTCGATGTTGTTTTCATAGTTGGTGTTGAATCCGGAATACTACCTCATATAAGATCAGAAATAACGAATACTGAAATTGAAGAGGAAAGAAGGCTTTTTTATGTAGCAATTACACGAGCTAAAAATAAACTATTCATAAGCTATTCAAATTCAAGGGGCTATAAAACAACAGGTCCTTCTTCATTCATTTCCGAACTTCCTGTTGATAAACTTGTATTTGCAGGTGATGAAAAACCTGCATCGAGATCAAAAAACGATATGCTTCATGGTTTGTGGATGAGACATAAAGTCTGGGGAAAAGTTCAAATTATTTCTATCGATGGTAAAAAAGCAATCCTTAAATTATCAGACGGAAGCACAAAACCTGTATTGCTTGAATTTGCTCCACTTGAAGCACTGTAACAATCATGTCGAAGTATTAGTAACAATTATTTTATAATAAAATCAAGAATGACAAATGGATGATAGAATACAAAAAAAATGCTGGGGGACAGAATTGAACTGTCGACACCGGGATTTTCAGTCCCGTGCTCTACCAACTGAGCTACCCCAGCATAAATAATGAATTTCATTTTATAAAAATCTTAATTACAAGTCAATAAAAACCTCAAAAAAATTAGTATTGAGAGAATTAGAATGAGAACACCATAAAGTTTTTTTATTTTATCTACAGGTAATTTCAGGCTCAGTCTTGGTCCGATATTTGCTCCTATAACGACAACAAAAGCAATTTTAACAGATTCAATTACATCAAAATCAATCTTTGACCAGATATGACCTGAAAATCCGGCAAGCGCAGTAAAACCAACCATTATTGAACTGCACCCAATAGCAACAGGCAGTGGAACTCCAAGTATCAGATATAGAGCAGGTGTTTTAATAACTCCTCCTCCTATTCCAATAGCTCCTGATATTGTACCTGCTAAAAAGGATATTAAAAATGCATGGATCAAATTAACACTATATTTTTCATCTTTATAACTGCTGTACAACAGAAACCATCCCTTCCTGTTTTTGCTTTTTCTTTTTCTCTTCTGATAACCTGATAATATCATCACACCACTGATAATGAGTATAATAACCAAAACAACAATTAATAATTTATTCGGTATCTGACAGGCAAAATACCCACTCATAAAACTGAATGGAATAGTAAACATCTCTAAAAAAAATACCAATTTCCAGTTGATTGTTCCCGCTTTGAAAAAAATATAAGCTGATGAAGCTGACAAAAATATGATTAGAAATTGACTTGTCGTAGAAGCTGATAGTATATCCCATGACAATAAAATGAGAAGAGGTGTAAAAACAACTCCTCCACCCTGTCCAAAAGCAGACAGTACAATAGAAAAAATAAAGAATAGAAGGTAGATCATATAATATTGATTTGAAAATAAATGAAAGGATTAAAGAAATACATTCATTATAATATATAATATTATAGTCATTCAGTATAGACACAAATTGATTTTAAGGTTAAATTTCATCATGAAATATTTATACTATTTTGTTTTAATGATCTTCTTGACAAGCTGCACACAACCTTCAGATCCATCTTATAGAGGACCAAAGGTAAATTTAATAAGAATTCAGTCTGTTGTACTTGTAAACCAGCCATGCAGTATCAAAGTAGAGATCACCGATGAAAAATACTCGACAACTTATTTAAGATGGAGATATCTGGAGGATTCTATCTTAGATACTACTTCATGGTATGGTAGTTTTCATACAAATACTGTGATTTATACATCTCACATATTTACATCGGCAAAAGGTAGATTTGTTGAAATTCAGGCTAAAGGTCTGAACGATGAAACCTCAAGCTGGTCCGAACAGCTTTTTGTTCTCTCAAGTGAAGATTCGACTTATTTCTATGATAATTTCCAACAGGACAGCATAATACCTGATACAAACATTTGGACTTATCAAACTTATGGAGAGATGGTTATATCCGTTGATTTTATCGATACAACAAGAGCTTTACTTCTCTATGATCCTCTTTATTCGGGAAGCTGGGGTACTCTTTATACAACCGCACCTCTTGCTGATTCCGGAACACTATCTATGGATGTATTTCTTCTCCCTTCTTCATCTTACAATACATCTAACGTGATCTCTTTCAGATCACTCCCCTATGACTTTAACTGGGATAAAATAAGCCTGCATTTCGGAATAGTCGGGGATTCATTATCCTTTAAAAGAGGTACAATCTGGACAAAACTTTCGGAAATTCCTGAGAACCAATGGGTAAATCTTAAAATATCATTTAATTCAATTGAAAAGAGATATCATATTTACCAGGATGATTCTCTGATATACGAGAACATCAGTTTCGACGGTTCGTGTGAATTGAGCACCTATTTCCAGATTCTTTGCCCTGATAACACTTACAGAGACAGCATCTGGATTGATAATATCAAATTCCTGATCGAATAATCAAATCAAGAACCCCTTCCCACCGAAGAAAAGAATTCTCTTTTATTAGTTGGTTTTTACTGTGCTCTGTGGTCTCTGTCTTCCTCAGCATTTAAGTTGATAAGAGATTTTTACGTAGGGGAGGGGCTTGTCTCCTCCCGTGGGCTTGCCCCATTCCTTACATATTTCTTTTCTTTCAGTGTTTTCCGCCTGCCTGTGCGTTGCACCTGTCTGCTACAGGCAGGCGCAGACAGGTGTTTTTCTGTGGTAAAAACTCTTTATATTGGGTTGGGATGGGCATTGTTAATTGATAATTGCTCATTGTAATTATTTCATCTCATCGAGATATTCAATAACAGGATCATAGTAGTAGAAATTGCCATAATTTTGAAATAATTTATTAAAATCCATTATATTTAAATTTAAAAGTGAAATCACATCACTTTTTATAACTTTAAATGAAAAAGCAGATCCCGGATTGATAACTATCTCAGCATCCTGCCAGTTTGTAATACCAATCAAATCAGCAGTGTATTCAAGAGCTCTGTCAAGACCGCCAATCTCATCAGCTAATCCAATTATAACTGCCGTGTCACCAGACCATATCCTTCCCTGTGCAAGAGCATCCACAGAATCAAAGTCCATTCCTCTGCCCTGTGAAACCATTTGAACAAATTCATGATATGATTGAAGGTTCTCATAATCCATCTTATCTCTCTGCTCTTCTGTCATAGGGTATATAACAGACCAGTAAAGTGAATTTGTATTTGTTAAGAGGGTATCAAATGTTATCCCAAGTTTTTCATACATCTCACAAAGAACAGGTTTTAACGTGATAACACCAATAGAACCTGTTATTGTAGACCTGTCACAGAATATTCTCGTTGCATTACAGGCGATATGATAACCTCCGCTTCCTGCAATGCTGCCAAAAGAAACAATCACAGGTTTTTCATACGATGTCAATTCGACCTCTCTCCATATCACTTCAGAAGCTACTGAACTTCCACCCGGAGAGTGAATCCTGAAGACTACAGCTTTTATATCATCATCACATCTCGCTGTTCTCAACATCCCGGCTACTGTATGAGAACCTATATACTGTCCTCCGATTACTGGTAAAGGGATGGGATTATATCCGCTTTCCCCGGTCAAAATCGTTCCTTCTGCAATGATAAGAGCTATTTTCGGTTTTTCTGTCCAGGAATCATCTCTGTATTTTTCAGATGCAAAAGATAAAATATCGGTACTTCGACCTCCTGATGCCGAATCAATCCATGTTTGAAGTTCATCATAATAGAGAAGTCTGTCAACAAGACCTAACTGAAGTGCTGCATCCAACATATACGGACCGGAATCGATCAAAGATATTACCTCTTCAAGTGGAATATTTCTTCCTTCTGATACAGCAAGATAATACTGATTGATCCTCTGGTTCAGTATTTCAAGTCTAGCTTCCCTGTTTTCATCTGACATATCAGTTCTCATAATAAGTTCAACAGCAGATTTATAATCCCCTTCATACTCAATATCAAATTCAATACCAAGTTTCTCAAGTGTATTGTGAAAAAAAGGAACTTCAACTGAAAATCCATTAACCTGAAAGTAACCTCCTTTTAAAAGGAAAACTTCATCTGCAACACAGGCTAAATAATAACTGAGGTCTGTTAGATTCTCTGAAAATGTGAAAATCACAGTTCCCCTTCTTCTGTAGTCTTTTAATATCTCCCTGATCTCTTCAGTCTGTGCCCAGTTGAGATTATATCCATTAAGATTAAGAAAAAAATATTCAGGTGTCCTTTCATTCAATCCCTTTTTAAGAGCAAACACCAGATCATAAAATTTTATTCCTTCTCTGAAAAAAAGTATTTTTGGAGGATCTTCTGAAATTTTTTCACCAAAATTTAAATTCATCAATCTTCTGTTTTCCGGGATCACTGAATGCTGATTCTCGGAATTTATTCTTATATATGAATTTCCTCTTTGAATTCTGTTTTCTTCTGAGAAATACTGCTCTGAGCCTGCAGTAATATTACCAAAAGAAGATTCAAATCCCAGTGAGAATTCTTCTGACCTGTTAAAAGTAAAAACCAATCTCAAACCTTTAATAACCTCAGTTTGAAATCCGATGTCCCAGGGCATTTCATTAAATTCCATATCCTCTGTGTATTCCCCACTTCCAAATATTGTAAATCCCGAGTAACCTGCAAAAGGTCTTATAGCAATACCGGCTTGAAAATTAGAACTTGTATCGTCTGTTGAATATATATTTCTCCAAACACCACCTACTGACATCCATTTATTTGGTCTCGAGAGAAATCCGAGATCGAGATGCCTGCCTGCATTATCAAATCTCAGTGAAGTTCCCATCATCAAAAGATTCCCGTTCATTATTTTAGAGCCAAAAGCAAAGTGACGTGAATAATCAGCTCCTCCCCAGTTAGTATGCCCTGAGAAGCTTCCACCTCTGAAATATATATTGCCCCTTCCTTCCATCGAAGAGTCAGAATTCACCATATCGAACCTCAGAGAGTATCCTTTTGAAATAGCAAGACCTGCCGGATTTATCATTCCTGCATTAGTACCATCCGGAATGGATACAAAAGGATTTGTTGTTCCATTTGTAAAAAATACAAGCGATAAACAGAAAAATATCATTATTTTTTTCATTACTAACCTCTTATTTATATATTGAATTGACATCCGTTTAAAATTATAATTATAAATTGATAATATTTGTTTGTATATAGTAATAGTTACAGGTTAAAAGTGATAAGTTTTAAGGAGAATAAATAAGTAACAAGTTAAAAGTTGCAAGTTAATAGAATAATATTCTCTTCCTCTGTGGTCCGACTTCGCCACAACTTCGCTAATTCAAATAAGCTATGTTGGGCTGCGCAACATTTCAAATAAGCTTCGTCGAGACAAGTCTGTACTCTCTTTATTTCTCAGTGTTTAAGCTGATGAGAGATTTTTACGGAGTAAAAAGATTTCATCATTTCTTTACATTCTCTGTGTTCTCCGTGTTTATCTGTGGTAAAATATATTTTATATAGAGAAAGGTTTTTTTTCTCTTTATTTGATTTTTTCTGTACATTTGATATTATAAGAACATGATATTTGGAATATTTCTTTATTTAATTACAATTTCTCAATCCATTCAGCTTGAAAAAATTGATAACTATATTTCTTCCCT
>CBDUTX010000113.1:0-6818 GCA_965370235.1 uncultured Desulfuromonadaceae bacterium
AATATCATCAGAAAAGTTCAATTATAAAAAAAACAAAATTGTTCATATAAAAAAATATGAACAGAAATTATTCTATCCGAATGAAGTCCTGAATTTGAACATACCGGGAGAGTTCAGAGAAGTGATAAGCTGTTTTATTTCCTTTTCTGAAAGTAAAAATTTAAATAAAAATATAAAATACGTGATGGATTCATCTGAATTGTACGGAGGTTATTTCAACAGAATCAGTTTTGGTGATAAGGGTGGTTTTCTTCTCATTTTATTCGGTGCACCTAAAGCAGAAGAAAAACCTCATCTCAGAGCGTGTAAATTTACCCTCGGTCTTATGAAATTGAAAGATTTTAATCTTCGAATTGGAATGACTTACAGTAAAGCTTTCACCGGATTTGTAGGCAGTAAAGACAGAGCTGAATACACCGCCCAGGGGGAATATATAAACCTTGCAGCAAGATTCATGGCAAGTGCTAAGTACGGTGTAATTCTCATTGATGAAAATATTTATAACAAAGTTAAAATTTTTTATAACATAGATAGTATTGGAAAAAAAACCTTCAAAGGATTTGAAAAGGAAATTGAAGTATTCCAACTTCATTCAAAAATTATTGATAAAAGGGAAAAGATCGATGAAAAGACATTTTTCGGAAGAGAAAGTGAACTTGAATATCTATCAGAATATACAAAGAAATTAAAGGAAGGTTCTTTTGCAGGAATAATTTATATTGATGGAGCTGCTGGAATCGGGAAAAGCCGGTTGCTGAGTAAATTCAGAGAGACAATTGAATATGAAAATTACACATGGTTTAAAATGCCATGTGATGAAATCTTAAAAATAAGTTTTAATCCTATAATAAGTTTTCTAAAAAAATATTTTAATCAGAAAGTAACTCTTTCATTTTCAGATAATTTAAGAATATTTGAAAATATTTATACTGATAACATAGAAAGAATCCAAGACAGAGATCTGAAAGAAGAGCTTTTAAGAATTAAACCTTTTATTGGAGCACTGATAGAACTCAGATGGGAAAATTCCCTGTATGAAAAACTTGATTCTAAGATGAGATATGAAAATACACTATACGGATTGAAAAGTTTTATAAAAGCAGAAAGTTCCATAAAACCTCTTATAATTGAATTGGAAGACGGGCACTGGGTTGATTCTGATACAGCAGAATTTTTAAAAATATTATCTGTCAACATAGACAGGCAACCTATAGCAATTATCACTACCTGCAGATTATCAGATGATGGTAGTAATTTAAGATTTAATCTTGGTAAAATTATGGAAAACAGAATAGAACTTCACCCTCTTGATAGAAATATTTCACAGAAAATGATATCAGAGATACTGAATTCAGAAAATATACCGAAGAAAACTGTTTCTTTAATAATTAAAAAATCCGGAGGGAATCCTTTCTATATTGAACAGATAACCCTGTATTTGAAAGAAAATAAAATATTCAATGAAAACTTCAATATTAAATCAGAAGATTTTGATATCCCCTCAGATATCAATTCGATTATTGTTGCCCGAATAGACAGACTTACATATCAGTTAAAAGAAGCCATTAAAACAGCCTCTGTCCTCGGTATGGAATTTGCAGTAAAACTCTTAAAATCAATGCTTAAAAATTATCCGGTTGATAAATATCTACTTTCCGGTGAAAAAGAGAAAATATGGGATAAGATATCAGAACTTAATTATCTCTTTAAACATGCTCTTATCCGTGAATCAGTATATCAAATGCAGCTAAAGAAAAATCTTAGAAAACTTCATAGATTAGCAGCTCAGACTATTGAAAAAATATATTCTTCTTCAATTGAACTCCATTATTCAGAACTTTCAAATCATTATATTAAAGCAGGGATGGAGAATAAATCTATAGAATATACAAAAAAAGCTGCAAAATATGCAAGAGATAATTATAAAAATGATGAAGCTCTTAAATTTTGTACAGAGCTATTGACTCTGAATATAGATGATAAAGACAGATCCAATGTACTTTTGAATAAAGCAAAAATTCTTAAGGACAAAGGAGATATCAAATGTTCCTTAAATGATGCACAAAAAAGCCGTAATTTAGCGGAAAGTATCAATGATAAAAATCTGGTCTTAAAAGCTTTGAATCTTTTAACATATATTAATATTGATCTCGGCAATATGGATAAAGCTAAAGAGATGATGGATAGAGGTTTGAAAATCAGTAAAGAGATAAATTCTCTTAAAGAACAGGCATCAGTTTTTAGAAATTTAGGTCTGTACTACCATTTTTTAAACAATGACCGTAAGGCTCTTCAGTTTTTTCAAGAAGCTCTTGAGATTAACAGGAAATTAAACCTATCACTGGATATAGCACATGATCTGAATAGAATAGCAATTTTCTGCGGGTACATAATTGGTCTTGAAAAAGTACTTGATTATCTTCTTAAAGCACTTGAAATATTTGAAAGAGAAGATGATCAAAAAGGAATTGCTGTTATAAATGCAAATATTGGTTTGACCTATGCAGAAGTTTATCTCAATGCAGAGAAGGCATTAGAATATTATGAAAAATCCATTGAAATTTATAAAAAAATTGGAAATAAAATATCCATTATGATAACAATGAATAATGTTGGAACTATATACTCATACTGGGAAAAAGAAGAAAAGGCATTAAAGTATTATGAAGAATCACTTAACCTGGCAATTGAAGTTGGAAGTATTATCAATATGACAAGTCCTCTTGTTAATATTTCAGGTTATTACTCGGGAAAAGGAGATTTCAAAAAAGCAAAGAAATATATCAACAGAGCAATTAGTCTTCTTGAAAAGCATGGTATTGAAGCATTCCAATATCCTTATAAAATTGAAAAATTGAATTTATATCTCAAATTTAATATATTGGATGAAGCAGAGAGATTAAATAGAGAAATAAAGGATTTGCATGCAAATGAGACAGGTGTTGAATTCAGGTTCATTAAATCAAAGGCTCAAATAGAATATAAAAAAGGTAGAAAAAATGATGCAATAGAAATGCTTAAAAATCTTCTTAAAGAAAATCTGGAAAAACATTTGAGAGGAGATGTTTTATATATTCTCTGGGATCTAACCGAAGAAGAAACCTACAGAGGAAAAGCCCTTAAAATCTATAAAGACCTCTGTACTAATATAGGAAAAGATTATAAAAATTTTTCCTATCTTGAAAGGTTCAATGAACTAAAAAAATAAAATAATTTATATAATTTATCATTGTTATAATCTGTATTCATCAGAAAACCGATAAAGTTTTTTGCAAAGCAAAAGATTTTATCATTTCTTCTATTTCAGTGTTCTTCCGTGTTTATCTGTGGTAAAAACTCTTATGTTCGATGGGTCGGGTTGGGCTCTGCCTGCCTGTGCGTTGCACCTGTCTGCTACAGGCAGGCGCAGACAGGTGTTCCTCTGTGGTAAAAATTCTTACATTGGGATGGGTTATGCTGGGTTCTACTTGCTTTCCGCAGGCAATATTAATGTTGTAAGGGAAATAATATTGTAAATTTGCTTCCTTTTCCAATTTCTGACTGTACACTTATATTTCCACCATGAAGTTGAACAAGTTTTTTTACTATGGACAATCCCAAACCAGTAGTCGGTTCCCCTTCAGTCCCGCATTTTCTTGCTGCAGTGAACTTGTTGAATATTATGTCAATTTCCTTTTCCGAAATTCCAACTCCATTATCCTTTACTTCTATGAATACATGTATTTTTCCATTTTCAACATGTTTTCCAAGTGTTATATCGACTTTCTCATTTCTATTTGAAAATTTCACAGCATTTGATATGAGATTGTACATTATCTGCCAGAATCTGTTAAAATCCAGAGAACAGATCATCTCATCAGGTATTGAAATGTAATTGAGTTGAATATCTTTTTTCAAAGCAATATTATTAAAGTCTTTCATATAGTCTTTAAGAATAAGTTTTACATCAATTTCCTGAAAATCGAGTACAAAACCTTCCATATCGATTCTATTTGCTTCGAGGATGTCATTGACAAGAACAAGAGAACGGTCAATAGTTGATTTTATCATCTTCAGAGTATCTTCAGCTTCCCTGCTCTGAGTCTGTATCATTGTAAGCATCTGACAGAACGGGATAACAGATCCGATTGAACTCTTCAGATCATGAGAGACAATTCTCAGTATCGAATCTTTTGATTGATTGATCTTGACAAGTTCATTGTTTTTTATCTCAAGTTCTGATTTCTGTGATTCAATTTGTTTATACGCTTCTACAAGTTCAACATTTTTCAATCGGTAAATTTCTGTTTCTTTCTCCTTCATTGATACACTATATTTTGCATCCATTTCAGCAATCATTTTTGAACTGTCCTCATCAAACATTTTTGATCTGATTTTTATATATTTCTTTCGGAACTGAAGTGCTTTTTTAAAATCTTGAGAATCTTCATATAATTCTGAAATAGCTTCTACAATATTCATCAGTAGAGAACCACTCTTTAAATGTTTTATAATTTCATAACTTTCAAGACAGGAATTCAAAGCCTCCTGATAATTTTTCTTAACTTTGTTTACCAGACCAATATTAAAAAGAGTTATGGAAGTATTAACTTTATCATTTGATTTATTACTAAGGATGAGTGATTTTTTATAATAATTCAGTGCTTTATTATATTCTTTTAATTCCCTGTGGAGCTCTCCAATATTATTGTAAATTATTGATAAAGCTTTATTATCTTTTAATTCTTCTGCCATTTTAAGTGCCCTGAAAATATATTCAAAACTTTTCTTGTAATCCCCTAATTTATTATAGACATTTGAGATATTATTCAAAGATTGTTGAATCCCTTTGAAGTCTTTGTTTTCTTCCCTAATCTTCAAGGCTTTCTTCTTATAATAAAGAGCTTTGTCATAACGTTTTAATGCCCTATAAACCATTCCAATACCGTCAAATGCACGTGCACATTTTTTTTCATCTTCATAAATACAAGTTGACTGCTGAAAATAATTTAGAGCTTCTTCATAATTCCCAGCTTTATAATTTAGATATCCTATACGTACTAATGACAGGTATTCTCTGTTTAAATCTGATATATTTTTTGAGAAATTTAAAGCTCTATCTGCAAATACCAATCCATTTTGGAGTTCCACACTTTCCTGGCATTTATAGGCAATATCAAGAAGGTAATCCACTTTCTCTCCTGCATTTTCTATTTCATCAGAATGAGATAAAATATTTTCAACAGGATATTTCAAAATCACCTCGATTTAATTGTTATTTGATTTTAAATGAGAGAAGTATATTTTTCAAGTTTAATAAAATATAATTATGTACATCTGAGTATTATAATTATTGAAATTATCAAAATATTGTTATTATTTCTATTTTTTGTTAAAATTTATTTATAAAAAAAATAATTATTAAGGAGATTATTATGAAATATGTTTTTTGTAGTTTGCTTTTTCTTATATTTATTCAATTTAATGTTCTATCTTCATCAACAATATGGACGAAAACTTATGGTGGAGCAGGTAATGATGTAGCATTTGATATTCAAAATACTTCTGATGGTTGTTATATAGTAACAGGTTATACAAATTCTTTTGGAACAGGTGATTATGATGTTTATTTATTAAAAATTGACTCATTTGGAGATACTGTCTGGACTAAAACTTATGGAGGACAACTCAACGAATATGCAAATTCTGTTCGCCAGACTTCAGACGGAGGTTTCATAATAACAGGATATATTATGGGTTCAAATTATACTACTGAT
This sequence comes from uncultured Desulfuromonadaceae bacterium, assembly GCA_965370235.1. Taxonomy (GTDB): domain Bacteria; phylum SDB-A; class SDB-A; order SDB-A; family SDB-A; genus CBDUTX01. Next base: position 5,757 of record CBDUTX010000113.1, read on the forward strand.
GTACTATTGATAAAGACTGATTCAAATGGAAACACAGAATGGACAAAGAATTACAATCATGTTCAAACTATTAACAAAGGACATTCAGTATTACAGACTTCTGAAGATGGTTATGTAATTTGCTCTGAAATTCTCATAGGAAATATGAATATATGGGTTATCAGAACAAATTCACTTGGTGATACATTGTGGACAAGACACTGGGATTTTAATGATTGTATGTTTTATTCAATGGATTTCACTGATGACAATGGCTTTATATTTGCAGGTGTAAGCGGATGGGAGAATGGAAATCTTCATTTATTGAGAATAGATTCATACGGCAATCATATATGGAACAGACATTATGGTGGTGATTCTTTGGATTGGGGTCATTCAATATGCCAGATACCAGAAGATAAATATTTAGTTGCTGCTCATACAAAATCTTTTGGAGCAGGGAAATGTGACTTATGGATTTTAAAAATTGATTCGATTGGAGATACTATCTGGACAAAAACTTTTGGTGGAAATAAGGATGATGTCCCTTTTTCAATTCAATACACAACAGAGAAAAATATTATTATCACAGGTTACACAAAGTCATTTGGAGTGGGTAATTCTGATGTTTGGTTACTGTGTTTAGATACAAATGGTGATACTTTATGGACAAGAACATTTGGGGGAGATTCAGGCGATGTAGGTCAATCAGTTATTCAAACTCCTGACGGAGGATATGTTATTGCTGCAAATACTTCATCTTATGGAAATGGAAACTCTGATATATATTTAATAAAAACAGATACACTTGGTTATACAGTTTCAGTAGAAGAAGAACATAATATAATAATATCCAGTAATTTTATTACTTTTGAATATCTATCGGGAAAACAAATCTCACTTAAATATTTTTTAGAAGAATCATCATATGTAAAAATTGAAATTTATGATCTCTCAGGAAGATTAATTTCGAGTACTGGAAATAGATATGTCAATCAGGGAATTAATGATGTCAATTTAAAATTTTTATATAGAGGTATTTATTTTGTAAAAATAATAACTAAAAATCAAACTATTATTAAA
>CBDUTX010000114.1:0-6715 GCA_965370235.1 uncultured Desulfuromonadaceae bacterium
AAATTATTCTCAGGCCATAGTGATTGAGGAGCAATAACTGTAAAGTTGACTCCTGTCATAGCAGTTGCAATCAAAAGGGAGTTTGTGACATTATTTCTTCCGTCACCAATGTAAACCAGATTAATTCCATTTAACTTTCCGTAATGTTCATTTATTGTCAGTAGATCGGCAAGTGCCTGGGTAGGATGGAATTCATCTGTCAGTCCATTCCAGACGGGTACATTTGAGTATTTGGATAACAAATCAACTGTGGACTGCTTGAATCCTCTGAATTCAATACCGTCAAACATTCTGCCGAGAACACGTGCAGTATCTTTTATTGATTCTTTTTTTCCGAGCTGAATATCTCCTTTACCGAGATATTCCGGGTGAGCTCCTTCATCAACAGCAGCTACCGTAAAAGCAGCTCTTGTTCTTGTTGATGATTTTTCAAATATCAGTGCAATATTTTTGTTTTTCAACCTGTGGGGATAAAAACCTGCTCTCTTCTCAGATTTCAGATGCACTGAAAGATCGAGAAGGTATTTCAACTCTACAGGTGTGAAATCGAGAAGTTTTAGAAAACTTCTTCCTCTTAAATTTATTCTCATTTGTTTTTCTCCTTATACTCAGGTTTCAGATACAATACTGATAAAGGTGGTAGGGTAAGTTCAAGAGAACATGGATACATATGCCATGAAATTCTCTCGGATCTGACACTCCCATAATTTCCTGTATTACTTCCGTAGTAGAATCCGGAATCACTGTTCATTATTTCTCTGTAAACACATTCATCCGGAACACCAATACGGTAGTTATTTCTTATCACCGGAGTGAAATTGCATATTATTATTATGTGTTCCTTTTTTTCTTTGCTCCATCTAATAAACGAAACTGTTGAGGAATCACTGTCATGAAAATCTATCCATGAAAATCCCTCAAAAGTGAAATCATCCTCCCATAGAGCTTTTTCAGATTTGTAAATTTTCACAAGATCAGATGTATATTTTAAAAGCTGTTTGTGAGGGGGGAACTCAAGCAAATTCCAGTCCAGACTTTTCCTAAAATTCCATTCTTCCCATTGTCCGAATTCTGAGCCCATGAAGAGCAGCTTCTTACCCGGGTGAGCGAACATATAACCAAGGGCTAATCTCGTATTTGCAAATTTTTGCCAGTAATCTCCGGGCATCTTGGAGATAAGTGAACCCTTTCCGTGGACAACTTCATCATGAGATATTGGAAGAATGAAGTTCTCATTGAAAGCATATAGAAGAGAAAAGGTAAGATTGTTAGTATGATGCTTTTTGTGAATTGGAGCTTTGCTGATATACTCGAGGAAATCATTCATCCATCCCATATTCCATTTGAAGGAAAAGCCAAGTCCTCCTATATAGGTTGGTCTAGAGACCATTGACCAGCTTGTTGATTCTTCAGCTATCATCAAAGTTGCAGGATATTCCTTAAAAATTGCTTCATTTAATTCTCTGATAAAATTGATAGCTTCAATATTTTCATTTCCACCGTATTTATTTGGAATCCATTGACCTTCTTCCCTGGAGTAGTCAAGATATAACATTGATGCAACTGCATCAACTCTTAATCCGTCGAAGTGATATTTATCAAGCCAGAACAGGGCATTTGATATGAGAAAAGATTTAACTTCGGATCTTCCATAATTGAATATTAATGTTCCCCATTCGGTGTGTTCTCCTTTTTTAGGATCAATGTGTTCATAAAGGGATGTTCCATCCAGTTTTGCAAGTGCGTAAATATCTTTTGGAAAATGAGCAGGAACCCAATCCATTAAAACTCCGATACCTGCTTGATGGAGCTGATCGATTAAGTATTTGAGATCATCAGGATTTCCGAATCTGCTTGTTGGTGCAAAGTAACCTGTTACCTGATAACCCCATGAATCATCAAGAGGGTGTTCTGCAACAGGAAGGAGCTCTACATAATTGAATCCTGTTTTCTTGAGGTAGGGAATGAGATAATCGGATATTTCTCTGTATGTCAGAAAGTGTTCTTTCCCGTCTGTAATTTTTTTTCTCCAGCTACCGAGATGTAATTCGTAAATGGCAACTGGTTTGTCAATGGGAAGTGTTCTGTTTTTTATCCAGTTATCATCATTCCACTTATATTTATTCTGATTGAAAACGATGGAAGCTGTTTTTGGTCTTTCCTCGAACATGAAACCTGTCGGGTCAGACCTAACAGTAATCACTTTTTCTCTTGTCACTATTTCGAATTTATAAAGTAGATTAACTTGCAAACCCGGAATGAAAATTTCCCATACTCCGCTATTACCTCTACTTCTCATCATGTGTCGTCTTCCATCCCAAAGGTTAAAATTTCCTACAACACTTACTCTTATGGCATTTGGAGCCCAAATTGAAAAGAAAACTCCCTCTAAAGATTCAAAGACCATTGGTTGAACTACAAATCTTTCATAAATTTTTTTATGAGTTCCTTCATTAAAAAGATACAGATCATAATCATTGATAACAGGAGGGAGCCTGTATGGGTCATCAATAATACTTTGATTACTGTCTTTCCAAAGAACTTTGATTCTGTAAGGAAAAAAATCTTTTATATCTTTAAATACTGCTTCAAAAATGCCTTCAGGATGTACTCTTACAGATTTCTCTGAACTTTTGGAACCGAGGATAAATACTTCTTTTGCTTCAGGTTGAAAAGTTCTAACGACAATTACATCTACATCATTGATTTTTATTTTATGAATTCCAAGTATTGAAAAGGGATCAAAAATTTCTGCATTTATTACAGCTTTTTTTTCATCTTCAGTTAAAGTATCAAACATTCTATTTTCCTTTCTTTTTTTGGAAAGTAAATTTCAAAGAATTTTACAGAAAAAGAAAAAAAAAACAACTACATTTATTATTCTTTGATTTCCAAATTACCTATTATAATATTTCCCCAGGAAGTCGGATCATTTAAATTTGCTTTTGAAGGTGATTCGATATGAATTATTCCATCCGAATCAAAATCTCTGTACTTGAAGAAACCGCTTAAAAGATTGAGTTTATCCTGAATGTTAAGTGACAGGGAAAGATTTTCAAGTGGAATCTCAACTAAGACGATTAAACCTTTTTCAGAGAAGGACAATCTGTGCACTTTAATATTTTCTTCAAATGAATTAGTACTGAAAATTTCAAACTTCATAACATCATCAGCGGTAAGAGAAGGATAAAATCCTACATCGAGAATATTGGTCGGATCTTCAGGTGAAGAAAGAACAATGCGGAACAAATCTTTATCTTCAGTTATTTCACTGTCCTGAATATGTATCAAAATTTCAAGGAAATTATCAGTTAAACCTCCGATAACTTTAAATGAAGGATCAAATTGATTAAAAGTACTTGTGTACTGAGTAAAATTGAAACCGAGGTAAGCAGACCATATTATACTATAATAATCATGTCTGTGTTCCAGAGCTGATATCCAGGAGCATGTAGGAAATATATCTTCGTTATCCGGTAGAGCATAGAAAAAAAAGATCTCAGTCGGATTCAGCCTGTAAGTATTTCCTGATAATCTGTACTGAAAGGGAGCAAAACCATAAAATTCCGGTTTAAACCAGATGTCCCCGGGAGTAGACCATATTGATTGTTTATAATCAAAATTATCAGGCATATGAACCCAGAACTCAGGGGATTCAACTAATATTATTGTTGATTGATGATTTGTGAAGAAAGAATGTAAATCTATTCCTCCCTGGTTATTTTTTTCACAAGAGGGGAGAAAGTAGAAAAGCGAAAGTTTGTTATCCTGAAAGGAGTAAATCCATTCAAATTTTCTGGTAAAACCATCTGTTTCTGAGATCACCCGAACATATATCGCTTTTTCTTCATTTTTAATAGGAATTATCCCGGCACTTGTTAATTGAATATTAGTTCCTGATGTTGGGAAGGATGCACTTGTTGATATCGGAGTGTAGTTTTCATTTGTTAAGACAATTCTATAATTTTTAATTTCGCCATTTATTTCTGTTTTAAGAAAGACGATAAATTCAACACTACCATCATTATTAATATCGGATGAAAGTTCATTGATCTCTCTTCCATCAGGTCCTTTAAAGTTTGTAATTGATACTGAAGTTGAATCATCGATGAATATCCGATCTTCATGCACACCGTATAGTCCGAACATTAGTTTTTCATGGTCAGGGAAAAGATTCGAAGACATTGATATGAAAAGAAATGTTAATAAAATTACTCTATACATATTTTTCCAGGAAGTAAGTATTTTATCTCTATATTTTCATTTGTTTCAATAATTTCTTTTAAAATGTAATTTCTGATAAAGCTTTCTCTTCTGAAAGATGACATCAATTCCGTTAAAGCAGTAAGTTCTGAAAACAAACCGGTATATGAAGACATTCTATTCCATTGAAATTCAGGTTCAGGATAGATAATGACTCCAACAGACTGTTCAATTGGTATTCCTGCTTTTTTTCTTGCTATTTTCATTGCAAGATCTAATCCCCCCAAAGTATCGATAAGAGAAAAGTTATAAGCTTCAATACCACTCCAGACTTTTCCTTGCGCTATTGATTCTACAAATGAGGTGTCAAGTCCTCTTGTTCTGGCAAGTTCATTAATAAATAAAGAGTAAGATTCTTTAACATAGTTTTCAATTATTTCTTTTTCTCTTTCTGACAAGGCTCTGTAGGGAGAGAGAAAATCGGAAGAAGGTTCTGTTTTTACGATGTCAACGGAGATACCAATAAGAGAGAGTAGCTTGGAAAAATTGGGTTTTATCATAAATACACCGATAGAACCTGTAATGGTAAGTTCTGAAGCCACGATGTAATCAGAATACATTGAAATGAAGTACCCTCCTGAAGCAGCAATGTCTCCCATGGATATGATCACAGGTTTTTTAGCTTTAGCAAGTTCAATGGATTTTCCAATAGCATATGAAGCATCGATATCACCACCTGGACTATTGATCCTTATAACAATTGCTTTTACAGAAGAATCAGAAACTGCATCAAGGATTGATTTTGAAATTGTATAACTTCCTGAGAATTGACCGAAAAGAGTCTGGCTGTTTTCCCCTTTTACTATTTCACCGTCGATGAAAATCAAACCAATAACATTTTCCTTTTCCAAATCCATTAAAGATGTAAAAAGATATTCTTTTGGTTCGATGAAATTATCTGTAATATTCAGATCATTTTCAATATTCTGCCTTGTATCAAGTCTGTCTACGAGACCAAAATCCAATGCTCTTTGAGAGTGAATATAAGGTCCATTCTGGATAATCTGCTCAAAAGCTAAACAAAATCTCTTTCCTCTTGATTGTATTACTTTTTCAACATAGTATTTTTGAGTTCCTGTGAGAAGATTAACAAGTGTTAATCTGTTTTCATCGGACATCGAGGTATCTGTGTAGACTTCAGGAGCATTTTTAAAATCACCTGCCTTGATTACTTCCCATTCTATTCCTATGTTATTCATAAGATTTGAGTAAAAAAATACAACAGTTGATAAACCATCAACCATCAAATTTCCGGTCGGAGATATGTAAATACTGTCTGCAATGCTCGCAAGGTAATATTCCTTGTCTCCTATTGTATTTAAAAAAACGTATATCGGTTTTTCATTTTTTTTGAATGATTCAAGAGCTTTTCTAATCTCAGTTGTTCTTGCCCAACCTATATTCGTTGGATATATACAGAGAAAGATCATATCGATATTATCATCATATTTGGCTTTCTTTATTGCCTGGATTATATCTTCAACTGTAAGAAGTTCTCTTTCAATTATTGCTGATATTGGATCTACAACTGGTGTTTCAGGATATGAACCGATGAGGTTTATATACAAAATGGAATAATCTTTATCATTTTGCATTGCAATATTCTCAAAGAGAACAAAAGTATATTTAATTGTTATAAAAGAAATTGTGGATGTTATAAAAACAAAAATTGCTGTAAACCAGATTAAAACTCTTTTTGAACTAATATTCATTATAATTAGAATATATTTTTTTTTCAGGAAGTCAAATTATTTAGTCTAATATTTAAAAATCAGCTAAATTACGAATTATTTTATAAAATATAATATTTTATTGACTTGTAAAGACAAAAAAGTTAAATTAAAAATCTTGGCGGTATCGTCTAGTGGTTAGGACGGGTGGTTCTCAGCCATCAAACCGGGGTTCAATTCCCCGTACCGCTAATTTATTTCTTTTTTATGAAATAATTCTTGACAAAGTTATTATAAATTGATAGTTTAATCAGCTCTTTGATGCTGGCGTAGCTCAGCTGGAAGAGCAGCTGATTTGTAATCAGCAGGTCGGGGGTTCAAATCCCTTCGCCAGCTTATTTTAAGGAAATAGGGACAGTTATGTCTCCTTTGGATATAGGCGAGGTTCCCGAGTGGTCAAAGGGAGCAGACTGTAAATCTGTTGTCATAGGGCTTCGTAGGTTCGAATCCTACCCTCGCCAATTTGCGGGAGTAGCTCAGCTGGTAGAGCATCGGCCTTCCAAGCCGACTGTCGCGGGTTCGATTCCCGTCTCCCGCTAAATCTGCCTCTGTAGCTCAGGTGGTAGAGCGCATCCTTGGTAAGGATGAGGTCACCGGTTCAACCCCGGTCAGAGGCTTAATATACAATTTATTATTTGTGGATATTAAAATAAATTTTACTTAAGAGGAGAAATAATGGCTAAGGAGAAATTTAAGCGTACGAAGCCACATTTAAATATTGG
>CBDUTX010000115.1:0-6672 GCA_965370235.1 uncultured Desulfuromonadaceae bacterium
TAAAATTAAACAATTTTTTAGGGATTTTATTAAATGAGAAAGGAATTGTTTTGGGACTGTATTAAAATTTCTGAAAAATGTGAAATTGAAAGAGCAATAAATTTTGGTGGATTTGATTTTATCGATGAAGTAATAGAAAAATATGGAATTGATAATTTTAAAAAAATACTTAACAATAGCAGGAATTTAAGTAGAAAATCCGTAAATTATTGGTGCTATAAATTAGATTTAGATAGAAATACTACAAAGACCTTTAAAAATAAATGCATTTGGTTACCTTTTAGATAATTAAAATAGTTATTTGGAAAAAGTTAAATAACAGTAACAAGTAGCAAGTTACAAGGAAAAAATAAAACAGTTGTTATAATTAAAAATCTTAAATCGTGATTTCTTATATTTTCTGCTTGCCTGCCGAAGGTAGGTGTTTTTCTGTGGTAAAAACTCTTATATTGGGTTTTGAGGTGTGGGGTTCTGTGATTATGAATTTAGAAAATGTAAAAATTTATTAAATTTGGAAAATGAATAAAAACCTGGAAAATATCTTGAAATTTTTTTCTTGTAACTTTCAACTTGTAACTTGCAACTATTCTCTTTCTTCTTCAGGTTCTTTTACAAATACACCATGGGAATACAGATTTTTATCAAGATCATTTGTAATTTGAGCTTGATATAGCCATAAATTCCAGTAAGCGTATAGTTCTTCTTCTGAAAGCTCTTTTAAATCAAGATCTTCTTCACTTAAAAATTCATCTTTTAATTTAATCATTTATTTCAAATGGTAAAAATTCCAAAGCTGAATTTACAACTATCTTATGGGCATCAATCAAAGATAAATTTGCTATTTTCTTTTTCACACTCAACCATTCAATCGACCAGTTTTCAGAAGCTTTTATAAACTTTTTTAATCTCTCTTCATTTTTATGTATCAATATTCTTTTTTCTGCATCGAGTAATTCCTCAACTTTATCTCTGCCTTCTGTAATTCTACCAAGTAAAGATCTTTTATGAATTAACTTTTTAATTAAATTCGGAAGTTTTTCAGATAGTTCCAATAAATCTCTCGCACTTCTTGAATATAACAGTTGATTTTCCGGATTTCTCATCATTCGGGCTAATTCACCAATTACCACATAATCTTTTTCACGGTTTGTCATCTTCATTTTTGTCAAGTTAACTACATTAACAAATGGAATAGAAGAATCTTTGTGTTCAAACCACAATCTTTCAATATCTGAATTTGTAAGTCTTTGAGGTCTTGAAAAAAAATCTGTTCTCACTCTTAATTTTTCATACGTAAACTCAAAATGAGAACTCCATCCATACTTGAGCCATTTAATATCTAAGGGAGCACCAAATCTGTATTTTGCTCCGTATTCGGATAATACAGAGATAATATGATTTAAGGTTTCTTCGTCTTCTCTGACAATCCAATCTCCATCTTTGCTCATTATCGCCAATCTATGCAATACTACTGCCTGCCCTGAGCAAATAACTGCTCTCAGTTTTTTTTCATTGAATTTCTTAGTAAGATCAATATAAATATTCATAATAGTATATTTTCGTTCATTTACAATTATAAATACAGAATTATTATAAAATAGTGTTATATATTTGTATATAGCAATTAGGAATTAGTAAAATTTTAGAAAATTAAAATTTTCTGTAAAATGTAACCTGAAACTTTTAACTATTTTTCATTCGTGCAAATTTGTGTAATTTGTTTTTAAACATATTAGGTAGGGCTGGGAATTGTTAATTGTTCATTGATAATTGATCATTGAATTCTCTGTGTTAATCATAAACTGATAAAATTATTTTATAAAATAAAATGATTTTATCATTCTTGTTAATCTGATGGGTAGTGATGGAAATCCTGTTGATCCTGTCAAATATTCTTTGGGTGGAAAGGTTTTTTTATTCTTCATTGTAACTTATTCCTTTATTTCATATATAACAGTTGTATAATATTTACAATGTTTATAACTTTTCTGCTTTTAATTATCTCAGCTTTTGAAACATCCCCTGACTTTGGTTATGCTTTTCCGGTTGAATTTAATTCTCCTTACAGCTTCCAATTAAACCAGGCATACGCTCAATACAATACTTTTTCAATATTCTGCAATATCGAGCAGTTATATTCAATTGATGAACTGACAAGATATACATCAGGTGTCTCCTATGGAAGAGAAAATCAAATTTATAGTGTTTTTTTATCACAATTCGGAAATGAACTTTATAGAGAAATAACATCAGGCATTGGATTAACAGTAAGGTTTTTTAATCAGGATATAGGCTTGAGATTCAAACCAATGTTTCTTTCGATCAAAGATTACGGAAGTAAATTTCTTTGGTCTACCGATATAAGTATGAAAACTTGTCCACACAATAATATCATTATCGGATTTAATTCACAGAATATTTTCAGCAGTGATTACGGTGAAAGGAACAATCATCCTCCTGTCGAATATAATTTCAATGCATTGTTGAACTTTCTAGAAGACCACACAACTTCATTATCACTTTCACAGCAATATAATCATCCGTTTAGAATATCAGCTTTTCATATGATATCAATTAAGTATATGAATTTTCTTATAGGGTTGAAAACCGAACCCACTGAATTTTCAGTTGGTTTTGATATAAATTACATAAATATAAGAACTTCATATAATATATCCACTCATACGGAACTTGGATACACACATAATATATCATTAGCTTATCAGATAAAAAAAGACATTGTAGAATATGACAGAACAATATATCTCGAAGCTGACACTCTTCTGACAGATATATTTATTATTGATATATTCCCAATAGATATTAATACTGCTGATGAGGAATTACTGCAGAAAATTCCTGGTATCGGTCCTGTTAAAGCTAAGAGAATTATTGAATACAGGGAAACTAACGGGAATTTTGAAAATATCAGAGATCTTCTGAATATCAGAGGAATTGGTGAAGTATTCCTTGAAAATATTACACCTTACATTATAATTTTAGGAATTTAGAAAATGTAAAGATTTAGAATATTTAGAAAAAAGAAAAATAGGAGGATAGTGTGGAATGTAATCAGGATGAGATTGCTAAGACCTGTACGTGTACATATCCATGTTCAAAAAAAGGGAAGTGTTGTGAATGTATCAGTTATCATAGAAATATGGGAGAACTTCCCGGCTGCCTTTTCCCTCCTGAAGCTGAAAGAACATACGATCGTACACGAAAAGCTTTTGCAAAAGCCTGGGGATTAATTGAATAACCCCCACTTCACTACAATTAATTGATTTAAGAACAAGGAACATCGATCAACGATTTTTGATCTATTTAAGAATTTTGAATTAAACTTATAATATCACAGATTGCTCTTCGATGTTCAATTATTATGTTGATTGTGTAGGATGACCTGAACTAAAGCTCAGTTTGCCTCCTCACACTCTGTGGGTATTGCTTTGCAATACTCTCCTCAAAAACCAAGAATTTTTTCGGAGACAGAGGGATTCGTGTTATTAGTGCAATTTGTTGTTAATATATTTAGTGTGGGGATGGGATATTATCTTCTAAAATCTTCAATCGTTGATCGATGTTCGATATTCAATTGTTTTTTAAATTAAATTAACCTCTCTAAAATTTTAACGGCATTGGTGGCAGCACCAACACGTAGATTGTCAGCACATATGAACATGCTTATCCTGCCGGGGAATCCGTATTCCTCTCTCAATCTTCCGACAATTATATCATCACTGTTGACAATTTCCTTAGGCATGGAAACATTGGTTAACCAGATATCTTCAGTGTCATTCAATTTATTGTCTATAAAACTAATATCTTCAAAATCACCTTCAACGGTCAAAGAAATCGAATGTCCAATCTCCACAGGTACTCTGACACAGGTTACTGCAATATTTAAATTATGCTTATGAAGTATTTTCCTGCTCTCAGATGACATTTTTCTCTCTTCTTCGGTCCATCCGGCATCAAGTATGTTTCCAATCTGAGGAATGACATTATTGAATATTTTCTTTTCAAAGGGTGTACTATATAAATCCAGTCCTTTTCTTTCGCTCTTAAGGGCTTCTATTCCACTTCGACCTACCCCGGAAACAGATTGAAAGGTTACTGCAGTAAAACCGGAAACTTTTTCAATAAACGGATGGAGTACTCTTACAACAGGAATTGTCGAACAGTTTGGATTGGAAATTATTCTATTCCTTTTGGAGATATCTGAAAAATTTATTTCAGGAACAACAAGTGGTATGCCTTTAATCCTTCTAAATTCCGAGGAATTGTCTATGCATATTATCCTTTTTTTAACAAATCTTGGTATCCATTCTTTTGAAACTGCAGAGCCTGCTGAAAACAGAGCAAAATCAAGAGCATCAGGAACTTCTTCCAATTTCTCAACTGAATATTTACCTGTCTTTCTATCATCCGAACGGGATGCATAAGTTCTTAGGTTTACATCAAGTCCTCTCTCCTCAATAACATCTATCATCTTTTCACCAACAAGACCTGTTGCTCCTATTATACCTACATTAATCATTTATAGTCTCCAAAAACTTTTTTTACTTCACAGAAAACAATTTGTAATTCAATGAATGATTTTCATAATTTATATTCAGAAAATATACTCCGGAAGGAAGAATTTCTCTGATAGTCATTTTATGTCTTCCTGCAGACATTTCACCTGAGAAAACATTTATTATCTCTCTTCCCGATATATCAAATATTTTTACATCTAACTTCCGGTTATCAGGTAATTCAAAATATATCTCCCAGTTACTATTTATCAATGAACTTGAAAAAGATACCGAGAAATCTTCAGGTGATTGAGCAACTTCCTCAACACCAACCTGCTTGCTGTAAACATAGACATCATCAATATACCATCCATCATATTGATTCTGGTTATCTTCTGAGTAAAATATGAATCTCAATTTTGTTGAATCTCCCTGAACATCAAGGTTAATAATCTGATTCTCCCATCCATTGCTTGAACCCGTATAAGTAGATATATTTCTCCACTGACCCTGATCAAGAACCTGCAATAAGCAATAATCATATCCCCCTTCAACTTCAAACCATTGCCAGAAAGACAAATACAGATCCGGTCCGGTTTTAAAAAATACTGTTGAAAGACTGTCTACAAAATCAGCAGGATATTGTCCTGAGGTTTCATTGCCGCAATACCAGCTTGAATTTCCCGAATGTGACTTTCTCGTTGAAATATGCCACATATCAATACTGCCGGAATGTACCCAGTTTGCTGTATCTCCTTCCATATCATCATAAAAACCAAACTGCCCTAACATTAAGAGCACTGTGTCATTACTTCCTCCGGGAAGATTATTTGACTGAAATTGAAATTCAATTGAATAATACAAAAATTCCGGGGCAGAATTATCAGCAATGAGAATATAACTGACAGAAAGTGTATCTCCTGGCATTGTTGTAATACCATTTAACATACTGTCCTGGATCGTTATGTAAGGATTGTCCGATCTTGCAGTTATCTCCGGATTATAAAGAGGTGAAGAACCGTAGTTGATAAAACTAAATGTAAACTGTACTTCTTCTCCTGCTTCAAAGAATCCGTTTGAATTCCCACTGATTGAATCATAGCATGAATTATCAGAACATTTCATCGAAGGAGCATTGACTTCAAGAGGTATTGCAAGACTGCAATTAAAAACCGAAGATATTAAACATGAAATATCAAGATTTGAATGATCTATTGCATTATCAGCAGCTTGTATATCAAATGACATTGAATTGTTTGCTGATGGAGATATTGAATTAATTGTATCTAAACCATTATGGATAATCAAAAACGGTGAGCCGGATACAAGGTTTCCTATGACATCATTGAGTACATTATTGCCGGTATTTGTAAAATGAATATCAAGAGTTACCTGTTCTCCAGGTGAAAGAAAACCGTCACTATTGCAAGATGAAGATGTATCAAGAACAACCACAGAGTCAAGCTGTAATCTGTAAGCAGTATTATTGAAATTGACAGATATTGATACCGGTTTGTAGTTAGGAGTGCTCACTCTTAACTCACCTGTCGAATTGGATAAATTATTATATACTATCAAACATCTCCCCGAACAATCGGTTTTTGAATAACCATAGAGCTGTCCTTCTGAACTTAGAGCGACAGAAGCATTAATAACCGGATTCCCTGAAGTGTCTGTAACTTCAACGGGAAAACTACCTGCTCCTGTCGGTAAGGAATAATAAGGAAGTGTCACTTTTAGTTCAGCCACCTCAGGTTTCCCCGGAAGGAAAAGAGTAGGATCTCCGAAGAGATTTAAAGCGAACATAAGCCATCTGTAGTCAGTTTCCTGCATAGCAAGTGGTATGTAAGGCAATTTATGATAAACAAATGCATCACCAAGTACCAAAAACGAATCTGAAAAAACTGATTTGAAGAAATTGTAATCTATAACATCCGATGTCCCACAACCGGGGAATCCCGGAGTATACCATCCATATCTCGAATTACCGATATAAGCTATCCCCCCTCCGCCTTGATTTGATATGAAACTCCAGCCAATACAGGTGACATCATAAGCTGCGGAAAGACATCCTGTTGAGTAAACAAGACAGCCTTTATCGGTATTCATCAATGACATTACAGTGGTTATATCAAGATATTCATAAGCACCACAT
>CBDUTX010000116.1:0-6628 GCA_965370235.1 uncultured Desulfuromonadaceae bacterium
GGTATAGCTTGAATATTAGTAAATATTTTTTTTGATTTATCAAAATTTTTATGAGCTAACATCTTGTTTTTGACTTTTAAATTCAATATTGCCATCAAATTTAAGATTTTACCTTCAACAATATTAAGATTAATATCTTTAGCAATTATTAATGAGGTTTTTAGATATTTACTTGCTTCCTTAAATTTCCCGTTAAACATACAAATCTTACTATTTAATAGATAGTAATGACATTGGATCTCTTTATCCATATTATTAGAATTTAGAGATTTAAACAATTTAATTGCTTCTTCAATTCTTTTCAATTCCAGCAATATGTCAGATATACTTAGAATTGCTATAATTTTCATCCTATTATAATTAATTTCTTCAGATTTTTCTAATGATTCATACAGATAATTTAGAGCTTTTTCATATTCACCTTTAAATATTAAACATTGAGCTAAAGTGATACTTCTAACAACATAATGTGGAATACGTTGTTCAATTTCTTCTTCTTTTACAATTTTAATCAATTTTTTTATTGCATCATCAAGTTTTCCAATTTCAACTTCGCATATACACTTGTTCATCTGAGCATCAACTGTATTAAGATGTAAATTGTAATCTTTGGTTATTTTTAATGATTCTGTTATATATTTATTAGCTTTTATCAAATTGCCCTTTGCATGATTTAAGATAAATAACTGTTGATATAGATTATAAAGAGCCTGTGGTGAAATTTTAGGATCTATAATGTTAATCAAGCTTTTTGCTTCTTCTTCAGCTTTTTTAAAGTTACCTCTTCTTCTTAAAAGCATACATCTATCAACTTTCATTATCCAGTATATTGATTCAGATGGATCAGAATTTAAAAAACCCTTCTCAAGAAATATTGATGCTTTATCTAAATTAAGCGCTGAAATTGATCTTAAATACAAAAATCTATAAAATTTACTTGTCTCATTTTTATAACCATACTTTTCAATTTGTTTTACATATTTCTCAAATTCTTCAATTGAAAAAACATCCTTGCCTAAAATCCATCTGATAAAATATATCTTTGCTTCAATAAGTAATTTTTCTTTTTTAAGTTTAGTAGGTAATTTTTCTGTTATTTTCTTTGCTTTCTTAAGAAATTCCATTGCAAGTAAAATATTAGGTTTCATTACAAGATTATCAGATGTATTTATTAGGATATAGCAAAGCTCTTCAGAATATTCATCAGGTTGAAGATATTTAGATTGATGATATACTATCTGTTCATTATATTGATTTTTATTCTTTTTCAGATATTTAGCAATTTTTCTATGTATTTTTATTTTCTCATAAAGCTTTATTTTTCTGTAAGTTACTTCTCTTATTAAAGGATGATAAAATTCAATAATATCATCTTTTTTAATAAAAATTTTTTCAACATAGAGCAAATGTAGTGTATCTAAAAATTCTTTTTTTGTCATTTTTGGTAGAATGTTTAAAAGAAAAAAGATATCAAATTTTTCTCCAATTATTGAAGCTACTTTTATGATCTTAAGTGCTGTTTTATTAAGATGATGAAATTTATATTCGATAAGACTGTCAATTGTCTGTGAAATAGGAAAATCTTTGTAATCATCAAGAATTGTCCAATTTTCTGATTTTTTACTAAATCGTATAATATTCAACCTTATAAGACTGTATATAATTTCCCAGATAAACAGTGGATTCCCCTTTGTTGTTTCAAAAAGCCAATGGTTAAAATCCTGTTTGGAAATTAAACTAAATTGTTTATTAATAAGTTTATTGACTTCAGATCTCTCTAAATTAGTTAAATTTATAATGCTCAACACTTGCCTTTCAGAAAGAAAGTCTACTAATTTTATAAATTCAGTACTTTTATTTGGTGATCTTGAAGTTCCCAATATTAAAATTGGTTTATCTTCAAGTCTAATGGATAAATACTTCAATACATTCAATGAACAAACCTTCATTAATGAAATATCATCAAAAAAAATGACAACTGGTTTATATTTTGAAATATTTTCAATTACACTAAAAAAAGCATGTGGAAACAATGTATCCATTTTTCCACTTTTCGAATATTTAATACTTTCAAAAGGGTAAAATTGGTTTAATTTTGGTAATACTTCACAGAATAAT
Organism: uncultured Desulfuromonadaceae bacterium; assembly: GCA_965370235.1. Classification (GTDB taxonomy): domain Bacteria; phylum SDB-A; class SDB-A; order SDB-A; family SDB-A; genus CBDUTX01. Next base: position 2,119 of record CBDUTX010000116.1, read on the forward strand.
GATGCCCACTCAGATTGTATAATTTTTACAAGCCAATTGGATCTGTACTGAAAACTTTCAAAATGTAAATCTAAAAAATCTAAAAAAGGAGCATAAGATCTTATATCATCGGGTAAAACTTTTACTTTTAGATAATAAATGTTTTTTATATCAATCTTAGTAAAAAATTCATCAAGAAGTCTTGTCTTTCCTATTCCTGCATCACCCTGTATAATAACCATTCTCCCTTTATAATCAAATAGATCTGATAAGAATGATTGAATCTGATTGATTTCTCTTTTTCTTCCAATAAAAACTTTCATAAATTTCTTTTGAAATAGAATTTTTTATTTAAGGGCATTTCTCTTTTATTATAATATTTTAAATAACTACTGTCATGATAAAATTATTGTAAAATATCAAAACTCACCTGTATACAGGGTTCTCTATTTATTTTGATTTGTTAAAACAGAAATAGTCACACCAATAAATATAAAATTTGGACATGTTAACTGGTGTACTCACTGAAATTCCTACCTGTATGTGCATTACAAAAAATCTTTGGAGTTTGGAAAGGGTAGTTATATAAATCATTTCTATAATAAGAGATATTGTTTTATAGGACAGTTAAAACTTTTTGATATTATTTTTCAAATTTTTAAACATATATCCACATATATAACAATATTCAGCAAAAGAAGATTTAATTTGAGTTTTACATTGAGGGCATTTTGATATAAGTTCAATCTTACAATAAGGACAGATTAAATCATCTTCATTCCCAAGATAATTACATTGTGGACATATTTTTTTAACCATATAATTTTCTTTAGTCTTATAAATCTATCTTAAACAATTAATAAAGGACTGATACTTTTACATCAGCCCTTTAACTTGTATCTATTCAACTACTGTAAATTTTTCTCTTGATTGTATAGAACCTTCAACTTTTAGTTCAAAAAAGTAAACTCCACTATTAAGATCTCTTGTATCCAGGTTGTAGTTCCCGGCATTTATAAAAATTGGACCATATTGATAAATTAATCTACCCGAAAGGTCAAATATATTAATCTCAACTTTACCAGAAGAAGTAATAGAATAATTAACAGAGTAGTTATCAGATATCATATTACTACCAAGAAATGGTTGTTCTATTTCAATTGGTTGTTCTTCTACACCAGTAAACCATGGAAAGTCACAATGCAAATCATAACAACCTGAACTTGCATATAAAACTCCTCCTCCTGAAGCTGCTGCTCCTGGTGAATAAGCTATTCTTGGTGCTGCCCCATAAGGCCATGAATGTGCATTGTGATTATTTATAATCACAGATGCAGACCAATTCAAATAATTAGATCCACTTGAATAAGTCCATAAAACATCTTTCCAACCTCCAACATCATCAACAATATAACACATATTAATATATCTGTTCCCGGTACTCTTATAAAATTTAATATCACCCCAATATTCATCATATAATGATGAGTTTGAAACAGGATTATCATGCCAATAAGCTATGCTGTCAGGTGTTCTTATTGATGAACATCTAAGATCCAAATCTCCTGAATTATAGTAATCATTAGTATACACAATCCAAATTGCAGGATTAGAAGCATCATTAGACATGGCAATATGAGGATCGTAATCCTTTGCATTATTATCAGTCACTTGATTACAATACCAGGTACCATTACTTTCATAATACAACCATATTACAAGGCTTTCAGGATCTGCTGTTGTTGCACAATCTGCTGAAACAGCATAAATATTACCAAAATTACCAATTGTTGGACCATAACATATTGAAACATTTTCATCAAATCCCTTTGAATAATAATATTTTTCTAAACTCCAATTTACTCCGCAATCAGTACTTTTTGAAATATTAATTGTTGAATCATCTGTCCAATAAATTGTCCAAAGTTCATAACTGTTACCAAATGTTCTTGTAACATCAAAGCAGCTTTTGGAAAATAAATTAGTATCAATTACATATTCTCCAATAAAACTTAAAGAATTTCTGTCAAAAACCATACATCTATAAGACATGTCATCAGTAACTGCAAACAAGTAAAGATTATTTTGTGTTGGTTCCCCTGCAAGAAGTCTCATCTCATCAAATATTATTCCTGGATAACCGTATGAAAAAGAAGAATCTAGATCCCATGAATATCCATGATCAGTTGAAATATAAAAGGAAAATGGATTAGTAGTACCATTGTTTATTTGAACTACTGCATACATTGTTCCATCCATGACATAATCAACATCAAAACTAATTATCTGATTAGGTCCACCGGTAATCCAGGTATCAAGTCCCCAATCTGTCTGGGAAAATACTATTGAAGGTAGAGAAAATAACACTACCACTATAATTATGTTCTTCATAAAAACCTCCTTTTTGTAATAATATTACAATGCATTTTACATAATAAAATATATCAAATGTGTGTTAGAGAAACGTTAGAGTAATAAAGTACCGTATATTGACTTCTGACAATAATTACAAAACATCTTTAATCTAATGTTCAAGTAAACCGCTATGCAGCAGAAATCCAAATATTTTAGTTATCCTTCCAATGTATCATAAACCTATTTCAATTAAAGTTATCAGTCAAACCGATACTTCTTATAAACTTTGATGGTTTATGTTTTAACCCCACTTTGCGTTAACCTGCTTTTCTTTTTGCAGTTTCGATCATTTTAGACTATATATCAATACCATAGATCTCTTTTACATTGTCAGCAATTTCATAGATAATTATTCCTATCGCACATCCGTAATCTAATACAATATCGCTAACATTGAGATACTTTTTAGTGTTTTCAATAGTCTTGATGGTTGTTGTTCAAAATGCTTGGCTTGCTTATCAAACTTATTTGATAACTTGTCCCAAAACTTTCCTGATTTATTCATTCTTTGCATCCCTATTGATAAGAAATATTCTTATTCGCCACAACTTCGCTCAGGTAGCTTCGTTGGGTTTCACTCTCACTATGTTCTTAGCTTCGATTGTCTGTGCTTGAATCTTTAATTTTATAAATAAATTGTGAAAAAATCCTTCTGTAATTATTTTTGTAAATTTTCAATAAATTCATTTTCAACAGAATATTTATTCAAGCGACAAAGCTGGAAATTTAGAGATTAAATAAAGTGGGTAATTGTAGATATTTCTAATTTTGTCAATACCAAACTTGTTCCCAGTAAATTTCACTGAAAAGTTTGGTTTATATTTATCAATAAAAGCTAAAAGACTTTTTGCTTTAGTATTTATTCCGGATTTTACTTCAATGGGAATTATTCTACCATTTATTTCAATTATAAATTCCACCTCAGATGTTTTACCTGTCCAGGTGACTATATCTTTAAAATTATGTGTATAAAGCTCCTGGAGAGTAAAATTCTCAGCAAAATATCCTTTATATGTTCCATAATTATAAGTAATAATAGATTCAGGTGATAGGTTAACCATTGCTCCGAGTAAACCAATATCAAACATATAAAGCTTGAAATTATTTTCTATTATTGCAGTCATAAGCGGCATTCTTGGATTATTATTTAAATTTACTTTTAAAGCTAAACCAGCTTTGACTAACCAATCAATAGGATCTGCCAAGTCTTCATAACTTCGGTTTCCTTTTGTGATCACATCTTTGAATTTAAACTTTTTAGTGCTTCCATTCTGTTGACAAGCTAATTGGGCAGGAATTGCTTTAAATATTCTGCTAATATGCCGGGAGTTCGTACTGCCAGCATACTTTGCGAAATCAAGCTCATAATGAGTTATAAGTTGCTTTTGCAATTTTCGAACAGCCCTGAATGCTTCAATTGGATGACTCTTATTCCTGTTATATTCAATAATAACTTCAGGTAATCCACCAGTAATGAAAAACAATTTTAAAATTTCAAAAAGACGTTTATGATATATATCAGAAATCATTTCACCACTATAACTCATTAAAAATTCATAACTCATATCCTCCCTGATCCCCTCCAGGAATTCAGCAAAGTTCAATGGGTAAAGATAATATGTTTCAACTTCACCAACTGGGAATGGTTCTTCACTTGAGGCAATACCCAGGTTTGAACCAGCAACTGCAACAGCAAGTGCTTTCATATTTTGGTTAAAATATTTTAAAGCAGTTAAGGCTCTTGGAATAGACTGAATTTCATCAAGTATCAGCAGGTCAGAATTGATATTGATTGTTTTTCCCGAAATAAAACTAAGTTTATTTATTATCTCATTCGGATCTAATGAAGACTCATAAAAAATTGGATAAAGATCAACTTTGTTTTCCTCAAGGTCGAAATAATGAAAGTTATCAAATTCCCTTTCAGCAAATTTTTTTAAAATGTATGTTTTACCTACCTGACGTGCACCTTGAAGTATTAATGGTTTCCTGTGTTCATTATTTTTCCATTGAAACAATTTCTTCTCAATTTCCCTTTTCATAATAATAATATATACGTATTGAGAATTTTATACAAGGAATATATATCAATTTTGAGAAATATACATAAGGAATA
>CBDUTX010000117.1:0-6623 GCA_965370235.1 uncultured Desulfuromonadaceae bacterium
TAATTAAATTATTATATAATTTTAATGCCTTCTTTGCATGAATAAAACTTTTTTTACTTTTTTTATATGTTTTGTCATATTTTCCAATTTCAAAAAGAGTATAATTAATATTTGCTTTTTTTTCATCATCTTCTTCTTCTTTTTTTAACAAATCTTCTAATACTATAATTGCTTCTTTTTGTTGTCCAAGTGCAAAATCTATCTTAGCAGATAAAATCTTTACTTCAAGTATTTCTTCCTTCAAAACTTTTCCAATAATATTAATATTTTCATCAATTAAATATCTTGCTTCCTGAAAAAGGTTTTTTTCAATAAGTGACTCAACTTTTTTTATTAAATAAAAAGAAAATGGATATATTTTTTTAAGTTTAATAAAAATCTTAAATGCTTTGTTATAATATTCTATTGCTTTTTCATAATTCTCTTCACAATAATAAACAGTTCCTATGTCTCCATAAGAAGAAGCAATATTAGTAGTCAAATCAAATTTTTCTGATATTTTTAATTTTTTCTTAAAATATTCCTTTGCCTTTTTAAAATCACCCAATAAATTATATATCCAACCAATATTCTCCATTGCTATTACTTCCCCTAAATTATCTCCTAACTCCCTATCACTTTTTAACATTTTTTCATAACACTCCAGAGCTTTCTTATAATTCCCCTGATCATAAAAGAGATTTCCAATATTCCCAGTTGCACTTGATACACCTTTTTTATCTCTTATTTTCTTAGAAATTTTTAATTGCTTATTATAATTAACCATTGCTTTTTCTGGTTGATATAAAAAATCATAAACTATTCCGAGATTTCCACATACAGAGGCTATTTCACAAATGTCTTTTTCTTTTTGATATATTTTTAAAGTTTTTTTAAAATAATTAATTGCTTCTTTATAATTACCTGTTCTTCTATATACAACCCCAATATTAATTAAAGCATTTGCTATTTCTTTTTCATCTCCTGTCTTTTCACAGATTTTTAAATCTTTTCGGGAATATTCCATTCCTTTTTCATAATTACCTTTAATTATATATATATTACCAAAAATTCTAAAATTTTTTGCAATTTCTTTTTTATCATCTAACTCTTTACTGATTTTCAATCCTTTAGTAAGATATTTGATTGCTTCATCTAAATCGCTTTTTAAATATAGTATCCATCCTAAAATGTTATTTGCTTTTGCAATTCCTTTTTTATAATTATTGTTTTCTGATAAATTAAGTGATTTTAAATATATTTTTTCAGCTTTATCCCAGTTACCAATTTTTTTATAAATTGTAGCTTTTTTTATAAGATATTCAATCTCAAATTCAAAATCATTTTCAATTTCTGCTATTTTAATAACTTTTTGATAATAAGAAATTGTTTTTTCATAAGCATATTTGTTGCCTGTGATATCTCCTGCTTCGGCACAATATTTTTTTGCCTTGTCGAAAATTTCTGCAGAATAGAAATGATTTGCGAGTAGTTCAATTTTCTCCTCAAAATATTTTAAACGATTTTCAGAAATTTCTATATTTAATCCTTCATTCTCAATTTTCTCTGCAATTAATTTATGATATTTCTTCTTCCTATTAATATCTACTTCAGATAAAAGTATCTCTCTTATTGAATCATGATAGAATTTATACTCATTACCTATCTTATCAAACTCTATCAAATTTATAAGTCGGGCTTTTTCAAGATAATTCATGATTTTACTATCACCATAATCAAAAATATTAATAAGTTCATCAAATCCAAATACCTGCCCTGAAACCGCTGCTGCCTGAAGTAACCACCTGTTTTTTTGTTCTAATTTATTTAATCTACTACCTATTATATCTTTAACTGTTTTAGATTTATAATCAGATAGAGAATCCTTTTTTAAAAATAGCTTGTCTTTTACAATTGATATTTTTTTTGTATCAAATAAGTGATGTATAATTTTTTCAATAAATAACGGATTACCGCCAGTTAATTTGTAAATCTTTTCGACAAATTCATTATCTATATTTGTTAATAACATTGAAGTTAGCATTTCTAAGATTTCACTTTTTCTAAGTGGTTTTAATTTACAAATTTCAGTTAATTCTTCAATTTTAAGATTATTAATAATATTTTTTAAATCTATTTTGATTGACTCTGTTCTAACCGATGCAATTAATAATATTGAATGTTTTCTTAAATTTCTTGCTGCATAAGAAAACCATCTATATATTGGTTCATCACACCAATGTAGATCTTCAATATATATTACAAGTCCTGAATTTTTTTTTGGTATGTATTTTAAATTTATATAATTTATAATGAGATTTGTAATTGCTTCAAAAAGTCTTAGCTCCGCATTTTTACCTTTTAATTCAGCAATTTTCTCTATTTCATTAAGAAAATCTAAATCTTTGATCTCAGGAGCAATTTTAGCGAGATCCCATGCTAATTCTCCAAATACTTTTATCTGATCAAATTCAGAATCAATTTTCAATAATTTAATAATTTTATGAATGATCCCCTTTAATGGATCATAAATTCCTCCACTTTTTCTACATTTTATATCAATTATTGGAATCTGCTTCATCTCCAGATTTAATTTGAATTCCTGCCATAATCTGCTCTTTCCTATTCCTGATTCACCTTCAATTATAATTGATTTACCAGAATTTTGTGATGTCTCATTATATGCATCTTCCAATTTTTTTATTGATATTTTTCTACCAACAAAATTTGGTGTTAAAAGATATTTTTCTCCAATTTTTGAAGTTTCTATTCCAATAATTTTCTTTAGCTTTTGAATCAACTCTCTTGTCGAACTATAACGATTTTTAGGATCTTTTTCTAAAAGTTTTCTTATAATTTTGTCAATGTTTTTTGGTAGTTCTTCAACAATCTCTCCTGGTGAAATTAATGGAGAATTGATATGACCAAAAGCTATATCTGTAAAACAATCCCCTTCATACGGTAGTTTCCCGGTTATCATTTCATAAAATATTACACCAAGGGAATAAAGATCACTTCTTAAATCTATCTTACTTGCATTTATACATTGTTCCGGTGATGCATAGTTTACTGTTCCAATAAAGGAACCATTCATTGTTTTAGAAATTTTATTTTCAATTTTTATAAAATCAAAATCTAATAATTTAACAATTCCATCTTTTGAAATTAATATATTTTCTGGTTTTAAATCCCTGTGTATTAATTTATGATGATGAAGTTCACCCAATCCTCTGCTTATCTGAATAAAGAGTGGTATAATCTTTTTAAAATTATTTGTTTTATATATTGAATTTTCCAGCAATGTTGTGATTGGTTTTCCCTCAACAAACTCCATTACAAAACCAATCTTGTCTTTGGTTTCCACCCATTCCTTCATTTTAACACAGTTGATATGAGAGATTTTGGAAGTTGAAATAAAGCTCTGTTTAAATCTTCTCTTCTCTTTCACATTATGTAATGCTTGATGAATTAGTTTAAAAGCTGCTATTTCTCCGGTTTTACTATGTTTAACTTTATAAACATTTGAAAATGATCCTTCAGATATTTTATTTAATGTTTTCCAATTCATATTTTTAAATTATATAATTGTTTAATTTTTAATAATCGTTTTCAAATATTTTATCAATCATTTCAACTACTTATCAGCAAGCCTGGATATATTTTTTAGACCAGTGTTCTACCTAATAATATTGCCTGTTCAAATCATTGTAAATCATTAAAATAGAAAAAACAGGTCAATCTATCTTTTATACAAACTATAATGGACAAATTTGTGTTCTATTCTTCTGGATTGAGTAGAGTTTCGTGATTATTCGCGAAATTCGTGGATAAAAAATATTTGGTGTGGGACTGAGTTACAGGCACGACAATCTTTTTTTATCTTCATCTGTGATAATCATAAACTGATAATATTTTTTTGTGAAACAAAAAAATGCTTATCTCTGTAAAATCAAAAGATAATAAATATTAGTTATTTATAATTTGACTTATGTGACATCTGTCACAATACGTGTTCTATTCTTCATTGATTATTGTATTTTCTCTGTGGTCTCTGCCTTCCTCCGTGTATTATTTCATTACAGGAAATTTATTTCCTGATTATTCTTGAAGAGAATTCTAAGGTTGTTAATGTAGATATATTGAATTTATTCAAGTATATCAAATTAATAAACTGATGCTTGAAATAATCTGTGGTAAAAATCTTTATATTTAGATGTGTGGGGATTCGTGTAAATTCGTGGATAAAAAATATTTGCTGTGAGGAAAGGGCTCTGTGTTCTCTGTCTTCCTCTATGACTTTAGTGGTTAAATATTAGGTGTGGTGGGGCATTGATTATTGTTCATTGTCTTTCCCTCTGTGCTCTCAACATTCCTCCGTGTCCTCTGTGGTTAAATATTTGGAGAGGGGATGGATTTATTCTATTTTTTCCATCTCATGGGGATTTCCCATCTGATTTAAAATTAATCCAACAACAATTTCATCTTCAATAACAAAATCTATTACAATGTCCATTTCCTTTATAAAAAAGCTTGTCTCTGATTTAGGGAATAATTCGACTTCTTTCCCATCAGGTCCCTGTAAATAAATCTTTTCACCCTCTGTGAGAACTGTAAATTCCATTTCCGTATTTAATCTGTACATCCCTGTATATCTTTCAAATAAAGCAGGCTCTAATTCAATTTCAACATATTCTACAGGTAATTCATAAGGTTTATCTGTCAAAATAGCAAATATAGACCTCTGTATTTCACTTATAGAGCTTAAGATATTATTTGCCAGGATTATTACTGTCATATCATCATCAGGATATCTTGCTATATAGCTCACAAATCCTTCAATCCCTCCACTATGGCTATATTTTACTTTGCTTTCAACTTCACTGATAAACCAGCCATAACCATAATATTTTGACATATCAGATGTGTCAATTAATATACTCCCAGAAAACATTAAGTTCTTTGAATTTTCACTTAAAATCTCAGTTCCATATAATGCTCTGTCCCATCTGTAAAGATCTTCAATCGATGAATATAATCCTCCTGCCCCAAGAGGAATGGACATACTTGCATATTCATCATATTTATAATTATCATCCCAGAATATATAACCTTCAGCTTTATTTAGAACTACAGTGTAATAGTCATCCAATCCTGAATTTTCCATATTCAAAGGTGTAAATATATATTCTGTCATATATTCTTCATAAGACTGTCCTGAAATAACTTCTATTATCTTAGTCAGTAATATGTATCCCGAATTTGAGTATTTAAACATCTCACCGGGTTCAAATTCCAAAGGTCTGTTTGAAAATAATTCAATTATCTCATCTATTTCCATATCATTTTTTTTAACATCATTGAATTCATCAAAATCAGTAAAACTTGGAATTCCTGAAGTATGATTTAACAAATTGTGAATTGATATTTTATCTCCATTCGGATAATCAGTAATATAGAGAGAAACAGGATCATTAACATCAAGCAAACCTCTTTCAAACAATTGAAGTACCGCTACTGCTGTAAACTGTTTTGTCAGAGAACCAAGTCTGAAAACAGTTTCAGGTGCATTTTCTACACCATGTGATATATCAGCATAACCATAACCCTTATTAAATATAATCTCACCGGTTCTAACAACCAGTACAGATCCCATAAATTTGTTCATGCTGTAATATTTGTCCAGTAATTGATCGATCTCTTCAAGGATTTCATTATTAGTCTTTGCATGTATGAAATTAATTGAAAATACAAAAATTACACAGCTAAAGATAATAAAATTAATTTTCCCTCTCATATAACCTCCTTTTTCAATAATCTTTTTTATATAAGACAGATTTATTCATTTTTTGTTTCATTTTTTTCTTACTTTATCACAAGATAATTTATATTAACCTTTGTATTTGTTGTTCAAATATCAGTTACAAGTAGCAAGTTTCAAGTTAAATAATCATACTATAAATTTGATGTAATCAGATATTGTTTTTCCTGTTTATCCATTAAACTGATAAAGTTTTTTGCAAAGTAAAATATTTTATCATTCCTGTTGATCCTGTAAATCCTGTCAAAAATATTCTGGGATGGGAAGGGATTCGTGATAATTCGTGTCCGTTCGTGGATATCCGACTTCGCCAAGGCTACGTCGAGATATATCTATACACCCTACTGTTACTTTTCACTGTGTTGATCATAAACTGATAATATTTTTTTGTGAAACAAAAAGATTTTATCATCATTATATTTTCTGTGTTAATCTGCGTCATCCTTTCATCTGCGTTCTATTCTTCATATTTTTCTCTGTGTTTTTCCGTGGTAATCCGACTTCATTCTCGGACAGGTCACGACCTGTCCCTACAAATATTGTTCTTTGTTTTCTCTGCCTGCCTGCAGCAGGCAAGTGTTTATCAGAAAACCGATAAAATTATTTTGCGAAGCAAATTGATTTTATCATTCCTGTTAATCTGAGGGATTGTGGGGGGAATCCTGTCGATCCTGTAAATCCTGTCAAAAATATTCTGGGATGGGAAGGGATTTGTGCTCGTTCGTGGATAAAGTCTTCCGGAGTTGGGATGGGCTCTGTGGTTTAAAAATACAAAAATGCAAGCCCCGACCCTCTAAGTTCTTTCGACATGACTTATCGGTTCACC
>CBDUTX010000118.1:0-6595 GCA_965370235.1 uncultured Desulfuromonadaceae bacterium
TGAAAAGAAAAAAAGAAATATTATTAATGATAAGAATAATTTTTTCATAAACATAATAACCTTCTTTTTTGTTAAGTTTTTATTATTGTATGTCTGAATATGGATTTATTAAATTATATTGTTTATAGTAGAATAGAGATTTGATATTCAATTGCAGATGAAGTTGATGTGGAGTTGGTGATATATGATATTTTGGGGAGGGAAGTGATAAAATTAGTTGATGGTTTTCAAAAACCCGGTAAATATAAGGTGGAATGGGATGGAAGGGATGATCACGGAGGTATTGTTTCATCGGGAACTTATTTCTACAGGATGACAGCAGGAGGATTTTATGCCGGAGAGAAACTTGTTGTTGTGAGATGATATTCTTTTTATATGGAAAACCGGATATGTAAGAAAAGATCTAACCACAGAGAACACTTGCCTGCCCAAGGTCGGCTTGCCTGCGGCAAACAGGCAGATCCCAGACCCTCACAACCTAACTGACTCTCGAACACCGATGAACGATTGAAGATTTTAGAAGTTAAATTCAAAAGAAAAATACACAACCCTACACCACCCATCACAATATAAGAAATTTTACCACAGACCTGTCCATCGAAGCTAAGAACAAAGTGAGAACGTAGTTGGACGAAGTTGGGTGAAGATAGAGATTGTAATATAAGAATGTATAAAGTAATATATTAATATATAATATTTTATAACAATGAAGAATATAAAGAAAAGAGAATTTGCTTTACAGAACAATACACCTGATAGTAAATGCTGTACAATTTACAGCAGGTGATTTTCATTATAATAATAAAAAATATAAAGAAGAGAGAATTTATGTTACAGAACAATGCACCTGATAGTAAATGCTGTACAATTTACAGCAATTTATCTTCATCATTTATTAAGGATATATAAAGTGATGTGGCAGGAAAATTTAAAAGATTATCTTGAATTTCATACTCATATAAAACGTTCTTCGGAAAAGACAACAAAGGCTTACGGAAAAGACATAACAAATTTATTTTTGTGGTTGAAGGAGAGTTTTAATATAGATGAAGTTCATAATGTAAGAACCGAACATCTGAGAAATTATATTGTTCATCTCATGAAAGCAGGTAAAAGGAGAACCACTATAGCCCGGAAAGTCTCATCTTTCAGAACATTTTTTAAATATGAAATGAAAAAAAAAAATCCGGCAGAAAATCTGACAGCTCCAAAAGTTGAAAAATATCTACCTAATTATCTGCAGGAGGAACAAGCTGAGATTCTGATAAAAAGAACTGCAGAAGATGATTCCATTGAATTCAGAAATATTGTAATAATCGATCTTTTATATAGCACCGGAATGAGATCCGAAGAGTTATCTAATCTCGATTTTGGCAGTGTAAGCCTGAAAGAAGGAGAAGTTCGCGTTCTCGGTAAAGGGGAGAAGGAAAGGATAATACCTTTACCGGATGCAATTATTGGAAGATTAAATAAGTATCTGATAGTGAGAAACAATTGGGAGAAAATTATTGATGAGAAAGCATTCTTTCTTGGGAAAAGAGGGAAGAGGATAAATACAAGAGAGATAAGAAGAGTTGTAAGAAATGCTGTTTCACAATTTTGCAAGGGGGAAAGAAGAGGAGCACATATTCTCAGACATAGTTTTGCAACTCATCTTCTTGATCATGGTGCAGATATAAGATTTGTACAGGAACTTCTCGGGCATAGTTCTGTTTCAACAACACAGGTATATACTCATGTCTCTTTAAAAAGATTAAAGGAGATATATAAAAGAGCTCATCCCCATTCAGGGAAAGATGATTGATTTATCATCACTTTTTGTATTAAAATCTCTGACTAAATGAAAGAAAGAAATGTATATTTAAAATTTCCGAGTACAACACCGGTTGTTCTATGGTTCAGCGGTCTCTGTATCGCTTTTTTCTTCTTTCAAGCTGTTACTTCCATGCATCAGGGTGTTGATATACTGACAATAAGGCTGGGATTGATTCCGAGATATGTCTGGCATGATTTCCAAATTTGGAGACTGATTACTTATGTCTTTCTACATGCTGGCTTGATGCATCTTTTCATAAACCTGTTTGTTTTCTGGATGATGGGGAGTGAACTTGAGAAGTATTGGGGAAGCAGAGAATTTCTTAAGTATATTTTAATTGGAGGACTTGGTGCAGGTGTACTTCATATGTTATTTCAGTTTCAATCTGAAATTCCTGTTATAGGAGCATCAGGTATTGTATTTGCGGTTTTGCTTGCTTTTGGAATGACATTCCCCGATAGAATCATTTATATTTACTTTCTGTTCCCAATTAAAGCCCGTTATCTTGTAATATTACTTGGTGCAGTTGAGTTAATAATGCTTTTTTCTGCGGGTATTAATTCAGCAATAGCTCATCTTGCTCATCTTGGTGGTATGTTATTCGGTTTTCTCTATCTTAAATTTATTAAAAGGAATTTATCGAATAAATCTTCTTTACAAAAACATTTCAATATTCGCGATATAGCTCCCAAGAAACCAAGAGCTTATTTTTATGATGATGAAACTTTAAAAAGAGAGGTTGATAGAATTTTATTTAAAATCAGGATTCAGGGAAAGGAAAGTCTTTCTTCAGAGGAATTGCAGATTCTGCAGGAAGCAAGTATTCGTTTTGGTAAAAATAAAAGATAAATTAAGTATGGAAATAATACCGGAATATGTTCTGTCTTTACTGAGTATTTAATTTCTAATTAGGAGGCTGACTATCAAAGATGCAGATCTTATTGTCGAATTACAAGTTAAAATCGAAAAATTAAAGAAAAATATTAAAGAAGTCATAGTAGGACAGGAAAATGTTATTGAACACTTGATTTTAACTCTTCTGTGCAATGGACATTGTCTATTGATAGGAGTTCCGGGACTGGGAAAAACACTTATGGTTCATACAATATCTTCTCTTCTTGATCTCGAATTCAACAGAATTCAATTTACTCCCGATCTTATGCCTGCCGATATAACCGGAACAGATGTTCTTGAGGAAGATTCAATATCTCACAGAAGAACATTCCGATTTGTAAAAGGACCTCTTTTTGCTAATGTAATTCTTGCTGATGAGATAAATCGAACTCCTCCAAAAACCCAGGCAGCTCTTCTCCAGGCGATGCAGGAACATCAGATAACCTCTTCAGGAAAAACATATCAACTGTCAGAACCTTTTTTCGTTCTTGCAACACAGAATCCAATTGAACAGGAGGGGACATATCCTTTACCTGAAGCAGAATTGGATAGATTTATGTTCAGTGTTATAATAGGATATCCTTCTAAGGATGAAGAGATTGATATTGTTCTAAAAACGACTTCAGATCCTTTGAAGGAACTTAAATCACTTATCAAAGGTGAAGAAGTTCTACGATATCAAAAACTTGTAAGGAGAATACCTGTAAGTAGAAGTCTTGTTGACATTGCTGTAAGTATTGTAAGAAAAACACGCCCTGTGGAGGGTTCTTCTTCATGGATAAAGAAGTATATTATGTGGGGAGCAAGCCCAAGAGCAAGTCAAAATTTAATATTGGGTGCAAAAGCAAAAGCAGCTATTGAAGGTAGATTTACACCCTGTAAAGATGATATCATTAGTTTTATAGAACCTGTTCTTCAGCATAGATTAATACTGAGTTTTGCAGCTGAAGCAGAAGGAATACAGGTGGAGGATATTTTAAAGATGTTGATGAAAGAATTGAATAAGGAGGGGGTATGAAAAGGATATTATTATTAATTTTGTTGATTGGATTGAATATCTCTCTAAGCTCGGAAGTACCATGGGCAGTTGGAGAAGACTTACGTTTCTCTGTTCAATATGGAGCTATTACTGCCGGGGAAGCAGTTATGAGAGTTGAAGGATATTCAAATCAAGCAGGTCATAGAACTTATCATCTTATAAGTTATTTAAAAACTAATAATTACTTTTCTAATATTTTCAGAATAAATGACAGATATGAAAGTTTTATGGATATTAATCTTCTTGTAACACGTAAATTCATCAAGCATATAGAAGAAGGAAGCTACACTTCTGATAGAGAGATAATTTTCATACCTGAAATGAAAATTGTAATATACAATGATGAAGAACAATTCACTATTGAAGATCATACACAGGACCTTCTTTCCTGTATTTATTATGCAAGAACTCTACCCCTTGAAGTAGGGAAGAAATATCCAATGAATATTCATGATTCAAAGGAGAATTTTCCTGGATTTATTGAAGTACTTAGAGAAGAAACTGTCAGCACTCCACTCGGTGAATTTAATTGCATTGTTGTCAGAGCACATGCTGAGGGTGCAACAATCTTTGCAAGCAGTAACGGACTAGAAGTCTGGTACACAAATGATGAATGGCATATCCCTGTTCTTGTCAGCTTGAAGATAATAGTTGGTTCAATTCACATGATACTTGTTGATGCAGATATGGGAGAATAAACAGAAATAAGCAATAAGGAGGTTGACCTCGTGATTTCAGTGATAATTGCAGGAGGTAAAGGGGAAAGGTTCTGGCCGATGAGTACTCCTGAAAAACCGAAACAATTTCTTACTATATGGAGTGGGAAATCTATGCTTGAAGAGACTATAGATAGACTTTCAAGCATTTTGGGTAAAGACCAATGGATTATCACAACTGAGAATCTAAAGGAGAGAACTTCTCAATGTCATGCAGAACATATCATCTGTGAACCCTACGGAAGAAACACAGCAATGGCAGTTGCTCTTGCTGTTTTTTATATTGGAAGAAACAGATCTGATGATATTATGGGTATTTTCCCGGCAGATCATGTAATAAGGGAAACGGATGTTTTTCAGAAAAGGCTTGAAGAGGCGATAGAAACTGCAAAAAAGGATTATATTGTCGTTTTTGGTATTGAACCTACAAGACCGGAGACAGGTTACGGATATATTGAAACAGGTAAAAATATTAAAGATGGGTGTTTTGATGTGAAGATGTTCAGAGAAAAACCGGACAGAATTACTGCTGAGAAATTTCTTAAAAGTGGAAATTTTTTCTGGAATAGTGGAATGTTTGTTTTTAAAGTTAGCCGTATGAAGGAAGCTTTTAGAAAATATGCAGTGGAACTTCATGAATCTATCAATTATCTGGAAGATTATGCTGGGACAGATAATTTAGAATTCCTCAAAAAAGCATATGAAAAAGCGAAATCATTACCTGTTGATATTGCTATAATGGAGAGAGCGGAGGGGATAGCCTGCGTGAAAGGTGATTTTTTCTGGGATGATGTCGGTTCATGGGAGGCATTGAGAAGGTTAATGGATAAAGATGAAAATTCCAATATTGTCCTTGGAGATTGCAGAGTAGAAGGAGTAAAGAATTCTATTATTGTTTCAGATAGAAATAAAGTAATTGCAATGGGTCTGGAAAATATAATTTTCATTCAAAGCAATGAGGGAACCTTGATATCATCTTTTGATAAAATCAATAATTTAAAAGAAATGATGAATAAAGAGAAATGAAATTATTACTTGCTACTTCTAATCAGGATAAAAGAAAAGAATTAAAGACTTTGTTGGAAGGTATAGAGGTTGAAATAATTTATCCTGAAGAACTCGGAGATGTTCCTAATATAGACGAAGATGGTGTCGATCTTGAAGAAAATGCAATAAAGAAATCAAAAATTTATGCTCTGTGGTCTAATTTGCCTTCCCTCGCTGATGACACCGGATTAGAAGTTGATGTACTCAATGGTAAACCAGGAGTCAGATCAGCAAGATATGCAGGTGAAAAAGCAACATATGAAGAGAATGTTGATAAACTTCTATCAAATTTAGTGAGCTATTCAGGAGATAACAGAGAAGCTAAATTTAAATCTGTTCTTTCAATATTTTTCCCAAAAGAAGATATTTATCATATTTTCTATGGTGTATGTAAAGGAAAGATAATAACTAAAAGAAGAGGGTCAAATGGATTTGGATATGATCCGGTATTTTTACCGGATGGTTCGTTTTTTACCTTTGCACAGATGTCTATGGAGGAGAAAAACAAATTCAGTCATCGAGGAAAAGCTTTTATGAATTTTTTAAATTGGATAAAAAACATTGACCTGAATGTATATGATTATTAAAATCTTTAAAATTTCGGGGTGTAGCGCAGTTGGGAGCGCACCTGCTTTGGGAGCAGGGGGTCGCTGGTTCAAGTCCAGTCACCCCGATTAATTTTTTTATGATAAAGCCAAAAGGAACATTCATTCTTATCATTGTCTTTTTACTTTTTCTTACTATTGGTGTATGGATAGGTTTACATCTTCCTCCTTATGGGAATTATGAAGACTCGATTTTTATCTCAATAGTAGATGAAGGAGGAGCAGAAGTAGTTGAAAATAATGAAGTCGGTATTTTTGATTCACTATCTTCTCAACCTGAAATATCCGAAGATGAACTGATTGTTTCCGGAACTGATTCGGAATTAATTGTAACCGATACTTCAGACATCATTCAAAATTTTGATAGCCTTGAAACAAATGAACAGGGTGTTCAAACCCATATTGAAGAAGATAGAGTAGATAATGGTGAAGCAAATGAAAATGTAATACTTGATAATTTTGAAGAAATTGATGTTTA
>CBDUTX010000119.1:0-6584 GCA_965370235.1 uncultured Desulfuromonadaceae bacterium
GAATATCCTTCTATTTCGCTTAATTGAAAGAGTAATTTTCTGTGAAGCCTTGTCCCTTCAATCATTCTTTTACTGCTTGAGAATTTATTCTCCAGATCTCCTGATAAAAAAGTAAAATTAATCAGATTTTTTACAGATATTGAATTTATCGTTTGTTTCATAAGTAATATGTCAATTTATTATTAATAAAATAACTACAAACATTCCTATAAGATTTATTCTCAATTTAAAATAAAAGTTTATAACTTTTAAAAACAAAAGTCATTAAGATTGATGTAATAGTAGTTGATTTATAAACAAAGATTTAATAAAATTTTGATTAACTTTTAAAGGAGGTTTTAATGAAAAAACTAGTGATTTCGTTAACTTTTTTGGTAGTTCTCGTCTCTACAGGTTTTGCTGCACTATTGGATACAGAGCCTGAAATAAAAGAATTAGATGATATGAAAGTTGTAGGGATTTCTTCACTTATCACATTAAAAAGTAATTTAATCCCGCTGTTATGGCAAAGTTTTTTTAAAAGAATAGGTGAAATTGAAAACATTGTCAATTCTGATGTAGTTCTTGGAATTTCATATGATAATCAAAATAAAGAAGATGATTATATATTCTGTTATATGATTTGTTACATGGTAAGCAGTATTGAAAATATCCCACAGGGTTTGACATATCTGGAGATTCCATCACATAAATATGCAGTCTTCACTCACAAAGGTCCAATGACGGAACTAATGGAAACTTATATGTATATTTATGGTGAATGGCTTCCAAATTCTGATTATGAACATGACAGTGAAGCTTATCAAGTTGAGTGGTACGATGACAGATTCAGTTATGAAAGCCCTGATTCGGAATTCGATATCTATATACCAATTAAGTAACTATGATGGAGGTAAATATGTCCACAATAGCTGTTATCATTTTTGCTCTTGCTACACTTTTAAATCCAACAAATCTAAGTGAATTTACTATTACAAGTGATGAAAAATCAGTTCAATGGGTTCAGATTGCAGATAGCTCATGGGATTGTTCATATTTAGACGGAAATATCGATTTAGGAACATGGACAATATCAGGATATAAAGTTATAGTTGAACATGCGAATGATATTGACACTATCGATCTTTCTGAATATTCAAAGATTATTGAAAGTATGGGTTTTTCAACTGCAGATTCGATAATATCATTTGACGAATACAGCTTTTCCACAATATATATAAAAAGGGAAGGAAATACGATTACTCTATACCAGAAGGACAGCTCCGATCTTCCTCAACCAATTGTGATTGAATATCAATAATCGATATAAGTTCACTGGATAAGGGACTGTTATTTTATTATAACAGTCCTAAGAGGTGTATATTAAATAATATAACCCAAACCTATGTAGAGTGAGAAACCACTTAAACTGGCACCTGAATCATATATCTTATCTCCATTATTATTTTCAACCTGAAGTTCATAAATTTCAGCAAATCTGCTCAATAATCCGCCTTTTAAAGTAAAATTTCCCAGCACTTTGTTTAATTCAATTGTAGAATGCCATCCAACTGTCCATCCGGATCCACTGTAGGTATTAAGGTCATTGTTATATCCCATTTTGATATTTAATGTCCCGCTGTAATAACCCAAGCCGCCGCCTAACAAGATAAAACTGCTCCTCATTGAACCTATTTTATAATAAATCGAAGAAGCAAGAGAAAAAGTCTTTAAATCAACTGCATTGTAATATGTTCCGTTCGATCCTTTTAAATCTCTTTCTCCCTTAGTTGTAATATAATAGGATATTGAAGGAGCGTAAACCAGATTACCTGCATAGAATCTCTGTTCAAGATTGAAACCGCTGTAGATAACCGCATTTTTTTCTTCTTCCTCATTTATGTTCTGTCCTAGTAATAACTTTGCTGTATCCCTGTTTATATTTTGCCAGTCTGTTAACCTGAGGTTATTGGCGAAACCTGCAGAAAAATTAAAAACTGTTTCAAATCTTCTCAAGTCATCTACCGAATGAAGAGATAAAGCTGAAAACAATGTAATTATAAGAATCGTTAATATGAGAATTCTCATAGTTCAACTCCTTTTGATAAGTTTTTAATGTCTAATTTCATTTTTCAGATTATCTTACATTCCATTTTTTGTTCCTCTCAATTTATCATATCTCCTTCACCTATCGATAAACAAAGATATTTAAAAAATCAATCTTTAAAATGTCTATTAATAAACATATTCATCAGAACACTTGCTTCTTTTTCACATTTTCCGCAAACTGTTCCAATTTTAGTTTTTTCCTGTAAATTATAAAAGGTTCTTGATCCTTCAAGGACAGCTTCTTCGATTTCCTTGTCGGTGACATTCATACAATGGCAAACTACTCTCTCCTCTTCTACAACTATCTTATCTTCCAGACCATTAAGAGCATAATAATTATTTATCGCTGCTCTTAAAGCCTTATCCCCTAAAACCGAACAATGGATTTTATTCTCCGGTAACCCTCCAAGCTCTTTTGCAATGTATTTAGGTGAAATTCCATAAGCTTTATCAAGTGTCATTCCTTTGACCATTTCTGACAGAATTGAAGTACTGGCAATTGCACTTGCACAACCATAGGTTTTCCACCTGCAATCGGTTATCAAACCTCTATCCTTATCAACTTTGATATAAATTGCCATTTGATCACCACATTTAATATTCCCAACAACGCCTTTGCCGTCAAATTGAAAATCTTTTTCATCTAAAAGTATATTTCTCGGATGTTGGAAATGATCCTTGACTTTTTCTGAATATAACCATTCATATGAACTCATTTCTCCCCCTTTTAATAAGCACTTGACATATTTCTCAATTTTTTAACAATTTCAATAAGTTTATAAGTCACATAATCTACATCTTCCATTGAATTCTGTCTTCCAAGACTGAATCTTATAGAACTATGAGCATATTCAACAGGTAATCCGGTAGCAAGCAATACATAAGAAGGATCCAGAGAACCCGAAGCACAGGCAGAACCTGTTGAAACAGAAATTCCTTCTAAATCGAGATACAGTAATATTGCCTCCCCCTCCACACCTTTAAATGAAACACTGAGAGTATTAGGTAGTACATCTGTAGGATGACCATTAAAATGAATATCACATATCGTATCTTCAATCCTTTTTTTTAACTGATTTCTCATATTAAGAAGCTTTTTCTCTTCATCAGCCATTTCAATACTTCGCATTTCAATCGCCTTTCCAAATCCGATTATCCCAAGTGTATTTTCTGTACCTGCTCTTCTGTTTTTCTCCTGATGACCTCCACGAATTAAAGGGCAGAAATGGACATTTTTTTTAATATAAATTGCTCCGATACCTTTTGGTCCATATATCTTATGAGCTGATAATGTCAGGAAATCTACTCCGAGATCTTTGACATCAACTTCTATCTTACCAACTGCCTGAACAGCATCTGTATGCATAAGAGATCCATTTGCATGAACAATGTCAGTAATTTCCTTAATATTCTGTATGGTGCCGATTTCATTGTTTGCCATCATAATAGAAACCAGGCTGACACTATTATTTAAATTCTCTTTTAACTGATTGATGTTCACTTTGCCATATCGATCCACATCAATGTAAATGACCTTCAAACCTCTATCTATTAGACAACCTGATGTTGCCTTTATGCAGGGATGTTCAATTTTTGAAGTAATAATTGTATTTTTTTTGCAGTGATCAAAATCACAAAGTTTTGACTGACAGGCAAATGACTGCAAAACTGTGTTATTCCCTTCTGAACCGCTGCCGACAAATACAATTTCATGTGAGTTTGCATTAATAAAATCAGCTACTTTTACTCTGTTCTCTTCAATAAAATTTCTCGCCTGCCTGCCAAGAGAATGGAGACTTGACGGATTACCATAGTATTTTATTGAGTCCTTAAAGGTTTTTTCAACTTCAGGATGAACAGGAGTTGTTGCATTGTTGTCCAAATAGATAATTTTTTTATTTATTTTTTTTTCCAAAATTTCCTCCTATTTTTCACAGGTTCAAATCACCTGAGCTATCAGCTTCAGGTGCATTTGCTTCTTATCCTCTGTAAAAGAATTTCATTGAAATTCATCTGATAAAGGATTCCCGCTTTCTTTGATAATTTTATCAGGTTTATGCACAAATAATATTCGTATGCAGATCTAAATATACTCCTAAATTACATAAATGAATTTCTGTAATCATATTAATGCCTTTATTGTTATTATAATAGAATATAATGAAAACTCCTATAATGAAAACCTTAAGAAAGTTAAGAAAAAAAAATATGTTCATGCTTTTAATTTATTCAGAGAAAGTTCCACTAATACGGGTAATTCTACCTGAGAACCACAAATTTTCTAAAATGTTTTTCTATTTCTGTTGAAAGTCCAAGTATATATGACCCCGATGAAAAATCCGATATATCAATAATCATTAAGTTATTCTCTCCGTCATAGCAAGACATGACCTGATAATTAATATTTCTCCCTGTTATGTCGTAGATTTTTAATTCAAAATCATCCTGATATGGATGTTCAATAAACAAAAACGAATAATTGCAAGAAACCTTAAACTCGATGTTTCCTTGATTATGAGATTCCTCTACATGTGAGCCTGAATAAGACCATTTAACAGCATCAAATGCAATATACTGCCCCTGTATTGTTGAAGCATCACCGAGATATAAACTACCGCTTGTATCAAAAGAGTATGTACCAATTGAAATCCATTGATCTGAATATAATGACTGATCGAGAATTACTGTATCGATACCTCCAAGATAGTATATTTGATAATATGAATTTACAGCACTTGAATGAGATTCAGGGATATAGACAAAAATTTCATAACTCCCGGGCTGAGGAAGTATCGGTGTCCAGGTGGCATAACATGTATCGATATCTGCCTGTGTTGTATAAGTCCACCAGTAATGTCCATTATACCCGGACAGTTCGTCATGCCAATAAATCATCGAAGAAGGCGGTTCAGTATGCAGATAAAAACCATTATATAAGTTTTTATCATCAACTATTGTATCTGCAGGTTCTTCAAGTACTCCTCTTGAAGTTGTACACCAGTAAACATTGTTAAGATTTTGATAGCCATTATTGTAACCAGGCCAGTCGTAACGAGCAAATTTACCATCATAACTTGGATATCCAGATGTATTTTTATTTCCATAAGGATCGTTGAAAATCAAAGTATGCCATGAAAGAACTTGCCCTACCACAAGGACAAGATGTCCTGATGCAGTCAAACCAACGCACATTGAATACGGATAACCTGAATCGATTTCAACAGTAGTCTCATTAAATGTTGGTGTATCATCTCTCTGTGAATTAATCCCATGATTTGCAATATATGTTGACATTCTCGAATAAGGAGAATAACTTCCAAACCACATAAAACCATATCCGCCTTTTGCCGGATTATTGTTAGGATCAAGAGCTTCCCAGTCATAGTCCACTTCATTAAAGTGATATCTTTCACAGATATATCTTCCATATTTGCTGTAATGTCCAAATGGAGTTGAACACCAGCAATTCCACACAGGAAGTTTTCTATAATGCGCTATAACCATCATCGCACATGTCGGAGCACATGCCCAGTGCCCATTGAACCAGTCCTGAGTGTCATAAACCTGGTGTAGATACGGAACATCGATTGAATCTTTTGCAGTTGTTTTAATAAAATTGTTTTTAAATTTAATATTTAAAGGAATATTTAATCTGTAAAGAAGTCTTAATTTTTCTATTTTATTATCAACCAATTGGGCTGTGAATATCTCATTAGATAGATATGTATGAAAGATAATTTCATCTGAATCAGTAAAACATGGATCCATTTCAAACACATCATCAGTAAAAGTTAATTGATCGATTTCTGTCCCATCAAATAAAACAAGAAAAATATCTGAATTTTTCAACGCATACCCTTCTGTTTGAATTTTATGAAACAATATATATCGGCTGTCAGGTGACCAGCAGTAACTAAATCCCTCACCTATATGATATTTTGAATCTGAAATTATGTCATAGATTTCAATTTCTCCGCGTAATGATGAATAAACAATGAATCTTCCATCCGGAGACCAAATCGGATTGTAATAACCTTTCCCGGAAGAAGTTAGTGCAGTTCTTTCATCTGTAAGAAGATTCAAAATGAAGAGTTGATCTCTTTCATTGTTAAAAATCACATATTTACCGTCAGGAGAAATCGGGGTAATATTGGAATAATAACCAATATTATATGCTCTTTCCCCTGTTTCATCAATGATATATAGCGTTTTATCAACAGTAAAAGCAACAGAGTTTTTTGAAAAACTTACCTGACCAATTTTCTGGGATGGTCTGAATAATTCATGCAGAACTCCGGTTCCCAATTCATAAACTGCCGGGATCTGCAATCCATCTTCAATGATAATTTTAAATCCTATTAAATTTCTATTTTCTGAAAAATTTAAATATCTTCCGCAGCCGGGAAATGACATTATTGTATTTATATTATTATCTGTTATCAAATAAATTGAAGAACAGTAATTATCTGTGACTATTACTCCATATCTGCTTTGAA
>CBDUTX010000120.1:0-6578 GCA_965370235.1 uncultured Desulfuromonadaceae bacterium
TTCCACCGGGTGAAAGAATTTTCTCACATAATTCAGATATAAAACTTCATACAGCAAGTCTGATGAAATTGATACTTGCTGCTTCATTATTTCGCTCATTAGATGAAGGAAGAATAAATCCAAATAATAAAATTGTACCTTATAATGAATTTGAAAGTATCATTGACAATGAAAAATACAGAACTAAAAGAACTCTTCATGCAGATATATACTCAATCTCTGACTTGATTAAATTGATGCTTACTGAATCAGATAACCAAGCTGCTAACATATTATTTGATCTTACAAAGCCAGATGAGATCAAAAAAACAATTGAAGATTTTAAAATGAAAGATACAAAAGTAATAAGAAAATTAATGGATTTAAAAGCTCATGAACTCGGCTTGAACAATACTACGACGGCATCAGATGTAGCCACTTTTTTCAGTAATCTATTCAACGGTAATATGATATCAGCAAAATCCAGAGAAACATTGATTTATATTTTAAAGTTACAGAAAATAAATAACAGGATTCCCAATTCTATTCCTTTTAATATTGAAATTGCTCACAAGACAGGAACAATTTCATCCCATATTTATGATGCAGGAATAATATTTTCAAAAACACCTTTTATTCTTGTCGTTATGGCACATTCTAATAAAAAAAAAATAACCGAAAGAGAAGGTGTAGATATAATAAGGATAATAACAAAAAGAATTTATGCTATAATAGAACCATTTTTGATGAATAAATAATTATCAAAACAACAAATCACACAAATATCACGAATGTAGAAAAGAATATTTTTTTCAAAGTATATTGTCTTCATCTGTCTTCCTACGCTATCATGTAAAACCAGACTATCCATTTGGATGAATTAATTTAGATGATGTTGTTTTGAACGCTCCAATCAATGATGATAATGATTTAATTTTATGTAGGGACAGGTCACGACCTGTCCCTACACATTTTGTTTG
Source organism: uncultured Desulfuromonadaceae bacterium (assembly GCA_965370235.1). Classification (GTDB taxonomy): domain Bacteria; phylum SDB-A; class SDB-A; order SDB-A; family SDB-A; genus CBDUTX01. Next base: position 960 of record CBDUTX010000120.1, read on the forward strand.
TCTTTTGATTTCTTATTATTTTTGTATATCATCTTATTATATATAATTCTACATTTTCCACTGTGTTCTATTCTTCTGGGCTGGGGATGGGGATTCGTGTAATTTGTTGTAAAAAATTTTAATTTTCCAGATTACAGTAAAGCATTGCTGAATCCAGTTCCTGATCACTTAAAGCTTTTCCTCCCGACTTAAGATTTAGTATTATCAACACAAATGGTTCTTCCTTAACCTTACATAGTATAACTTCAAATCTTCGCATAATATTAGCAATACATTTTTTAAGACTAATCCTATTTTTTGATGCAAAAGCAATAATTGTTGATTTATCTCCCTCTCTGTTAATGTGCGGAATATTTTTTATTACTTTTGCTGACTTGTTGATATTCTTTTTTGCATTTTCAAGAGCCTGAATACCTGTATCAATTTCAATTTCAAGTTCTTCCACCTCTGCTTGATATCTGTGAAATCCATCAAGATAATAATATATTTCAGAAATCAAATTCTGATCTCTATTTTTAAGTCTTTCTTTTACAGCATTTAATTTCCTCAGATTCTCTTTTCTCATGCCTTCATCGAAATCTCTGTAAACAGGAAAAACCGTTTGTAGATATTTTTTCAGTGCAATATAAACTTCATATTTTGATCCGAAAATATCCAGATCAGCCTGAATATCAAAATTTAAAATGAAATAGGACCCATATGTTCTCGGAGGCATACAATTTGCTACAAAAAAAGCTTTGTTGCTTTCAATTCCTTCAAGTATCTGTAGTTCAAATTCTCTTGCTTCAATTAATTTTGCTGTTACAATTAGAAGTTTTACGGACATGGAAAATTCACTTGAATTTGACTGGGCTATATATATTTGTGTAATTTTCGAAGATTCATATTCTCTTATCAGTAAAGGTATAATTGCTCTTGCATAGTGTTCCTGTCCTCCCGGAAGGTAATTTTTAGCAAAAATCGTATTATCTAATGTATTTATTTTATTGAAACATTTTAAAAGTGTATTTTTTATTTTTTCAAGATCATCCCCTATATAAAATTCGTCATTAAAATTTGTAATCTCCAGTCTTATCGACTTTATTCCATCTCTCGTCATAAAAGTTTTATCATATTTCCTTTTAAATCTTGGAAGTGCATGCTCAAGTCTGATAAAAACTTCATCAACTGATATTAATTCCTGTTTACCTGTTATAGTTATACAGGTTAACTCTTCTTTTCTATTTGTAATATTCTCAATTAGAATATCTCCCTGTCCATTTTTCCTAACTCCATTTATCATCAAGTAATTATTAATTATCTGATCTCCAAGTTGTTTTACAGTTCTATCAATGAGATATTCTGTCGATCTACTTGCAAAAAATTTTGCAGTTTCACCTTCAGGTCCGGTCATTTCCTTAATTAATGAAGATTTACCCGAAAGTTTTTCTTCTATGTATTTTACAACCATAGCCATTACCTGGACTTTTGTTGATTCTGTTGCAACAAGAAGAGCAGTTCCTGTCTTCCCAAGAGAAGCATAATCGAGCATTCTGACAATACTGTCTTTTTCTTCGAACAATGCTCTTCTTAGATCTTTGTTCTTTGGCTTAATATAAATTACTATCAAACCAACTTCTTCATCTTTGCCCTGATAAAAATTATCTACAACAAAACCCGATAATCTCCAAACATTATATCCTCTCGAATGAACAACTCCCAGACATGCTTCTGACATTCCAGGCCAGTCACTTGAAGCAATAGAAAGAATCAAACCAACTTTTTCCTCTCCCTCTGAAACTTCTTCAGAATAGACAACTGTATTCTTTTTAGAGTCGATCCACCTGAACATTGTCGCTTTAACAATATTCCAGAGAGCATCTGAAGAAAGATATTCCTCGATTGATTGTTTTATTGGTTTTAATCTTTTATTTATTGAATCTGGGATTTCAGTTATTTTGCTTTCTTTATTTTGTTCCATTTCAATGCATCATTGAATAAGTTATAATATTTATACCCATCTTAAAAGCTGTTTCTCTAACTTCTTCAGTATCACCATGTACATCTCTGTCTACCCAACCATCTGAAATATTACTTTCATATGTATAAAAAACCGATAATCTTCCGTCAATCTCTATTCCCCAACCCTCTGGAGAATTACCGTCATGTTGATGGATTTTAGGTAATCCTTCAGGAAAGTCAAAGGGCCAGTGGTAAATGATATGAGCTTTTGCAATAGGCTGCAAAGGAATATCAGGAAAAATCAATTTAATTTCCCTTCTTATGTAGTTGTTAAATCCATAATCATCATCAATATAGACAAACCCTCCATTTTCAATATATTCCCTGAATATCCTTCTCTCCTCTTCTGTAAATAATATTTAACAATGCCACGTTATAAATATAAAAGGAACTTTCATATCATATGCCTGAATAATATCAACTATGTTTTCTTCCGTGCCGATATCCATTTCTAATTTTTCATTCATAACATTAATCAGATTTGGCAGAGCAGAAGGATCATTATACCAATCTCCCCCATTATATTTAAGTCTGCTCAGATAAAATCCTTCATCAGTGGAAATTGAGATCAATATCAGTGAGATAAATAAAATCATAATCCAAAATTAATAGTGTTTTCTTCTTCTTCAATAATAATATTCTGTCCTGAAGTTCTTTTTCTATGTTTACCAAGTTTATTTATCTCTCGTTCAAGTTCTTTTTTAACCTCATTAAGATGTGAAACTTTTCCAGCAAGATATTCTGCCTGTGTTCTCAGATCATTAATATTAATATCTTCTATATTAGTTTCACTGAAAGATATCTGTTCTTCTTGTCCCTCTTTTTTAACTTCAACTTTAACACTGGTTTCATCTGTAAATCTATTTTCAAGAGATTTTAATTTTTCAAGTTCAATTCCATCTATGTAAGACAAAAGGGTTTTTTCCTTTTCATTTAATTCTTCGATGTTATTTTTAAGTTCTTTTTTTGTATTCTCGAGAACTGAAACTTCTTCTTTTAGTGTATCAATTTTTGAAATTTTTTCTTTTTGAATGTTTTTTACATCTATGGTCTCTATTTTTTCTATTTCATTTTTCAATTCTATTCTTTTTGAATCTAATTCCTGTAATTCTTTTTTCATATCCTCACTGTATTTTGTTAATTCCTGATAGTTTACTCTTTCTTTCTGAAATTCTTTTTGTAATGTCTTTATCGCTATTTCAATTTCTTCCCTTTTGCCATATTTTTCTATGGTTTCTTTTTTTGATATAGAAAGTTCTTTAAGAATTGATTCTATTTCCTCAGCTCTGCCGATTAACTCATTATTCAGATTTTTAACACCTTCTCTCATTTTCTCCTTGGTGTTATTAAGTATCAATACTTTTTCTTCTAATGCTTTAATGCTTTTGAACAGCATTCTCTGTTCGTCTTTATTTTCCTTGACTTTCCGGAAGAAGTTTTTGTATTCCTTTAATATATCCTGTTTAGTGTTATAAAGTGTTTCAATTTCTTTTTTCAGGTTAGTACTTTCTTTAAGCACTTCATCTCTTCTACCCTCAATATTTGATAATTTCTCACTCAAATTTGAAATAACCTGATTTAACTCCTCCTTCTGCTGAACGAGTGAATATATTCCATCAGCAATGGAAGTTTTTTGCTGATTAACATTATGAAGTTCTTTTTTTAAAGTAATATATTTTTCTCTTGTAATATTTAGCCTTTCTCTTATCCTCTCGTTAAGTTTTTCATCCCTTTCTGTTTGCAAAGAAAGATCTCTGAGACTTATTACTGCAGTAGAGACTTGCTTTTTAATATCATCAAAATTATTCTTCTCTTCAGTTAAAGTGTTGATTAAATTTGACAATTCTTCCTGTTTGGAATATCTATCCTTATCAAGTTTGTCAATTTCTTCTTTTAAATTAGATTTTTTATCTTCATACTCAAGTTGAATATTTTCTACAGTCTTTAATATATTGTTCTTCTCATCAATATCATTTTTCAATTCAACAAGATTCTTTTCTATGCCGCTAAGTTCCTCATTTAGAGTAGTCTTTTTTTGCTGTAGAGATAAAATATCATTATTCATTTCAGTGACGATCTTTTCATTTTCGATTTTCCGGATTGTAATCTTTTCAAATTCAGCCTGGATTACCTCAACATTTTCTTCAAGTTCTGTTTTACTATTACTAAGTGAGTTAACATTTGATTTCTCTTCTTCAATTTTCATCTCCATTTGAAGTATCTCGCTCTGATAATCAGATATCATCTGTTCTGATTTCTCCTTTTCATTGATTAGAACATCATGCAAGTTTTGTATTTCTCCTTCTAATTCCTCTAATTGTATTTGTTTTGAGTCGATATTCAGTTTTACTGATTGCAATTTTTCTTCAGAACTATTCAAATTTTGTTCAATACTGTCTTTTTTCATTTCAATTTCAGTAACTTTTTCTTTTATTTCAATATTTTTTCTTTCTAACTCAGAATACTCATTATTCATATCATCCAAATTGCTCTTTAATTTCTCACTTTCTTCAATTAAGCTATCTCTTTTAATTTTAATCTCAGTAATTGTATTTTTATTTTCTTCAATTTTTGATTCAAGTTGAATAAGTTCGTTTTTAAAATCAGATTGTTCTTTTTCAGATAATTCTTTTTCTCTTCTTTGATCTTCTCTTAAAATATTCAATTGATCTGACAGATTGTTTAATTCTGTGTTTTTCTTCTCTATACTATCTGTTAGATATTCCTCTTCCTTTCTCTTTTGATCAAGGTTATCTTCAACACTTTTTAAAGATTCAATATTTTCTTCAAGTGCAATCTTCTGTTCCTCTAAATTTCCGATTGTTGCTTTTTCTTCTTCACTTCTCATTTTGTACTTTCATTCCGTAAATTTTCTTCTAACTCGATAAGGTGATTTGTCAGGTTTTTCGTTTTTTCCTCTTTTAAACTAATCTCATCATTTACTTCATCTAATACAGCCTTTTTAGAAATAAGATTTTCTTCAACTTTACTCAAACTATCAATATTTTCATCAATAGTATTTTTTCTATCTTCTAATTTTAAAATTTCCTCATTACTTTCTTTAATTTTTATTTCATTCTGCTGCATTTCACTTTGATATGTTGAGATCAGCAGTTCAGATTTTGTTTTTTCTATTTCAATATTTTCTTCAAGTGTTTTTATTTCGTTATTTAATTCTGATAGATTGTTTTCTTTCTCTTCGAGGGCTTTTCTGATATCTGAAAGTTTATTACCATTTTCAAAAACACCACTTTGTAAAACATCCAATTCTTGTCTGTTATTACTGATGTGTCCTAATAATTCATTTTTCTGCAATTCAAGTTCATTATTTGAATTGGTAAGTGATTCTAACCATTCCTCCATACTTTTAATTTCGGTTTGAAACACATTCTTTTTAATTTCTAAATCTTCAACAGCGTTGTTGCTCTCATTAATTTTTATTTCATACTGCATAATTTCCATTTGTAGTGAAGCAATAGTCTGATCGGAATTTTCTTTTTCCTCTTGAAGTTTTTCCATAATATCTTTCAAGTTTCCATTCAAATTGTTAATATTAAGTTCAAGTTCTTGTTTTTCATTTATTAACCTGTCGATTTCGTTCTGTGTGCTTTTGTCTTC
>CBDUTX010000121.1:0-6558 GCA_965370235.1 uncultured Desulfuromonadaceae bacterium
TTCAATATCAAAAAAGTAATCCTGGTGACTTTCTACAATTCTTTTCATAATTGTCTCCTGTTTTTCATTTGTGTATAACACTCGGAGTATACCACGATATCCAACAACCAAACTATTTATGTCATTTTAAACAACATAAACTATAAATCTTTTAAATGAAGTCTATTGATAATATTTTATTTAAACTCCTTAATAACCAGTTGAGTATAATGAACTGGAAGATATGTGAAGATCATAAATTGTAATTATCAATATATGTCAATTTCGATTTAAATTAATTCCAAATGTAATTCAATTTGCATTAATTTTTAAAATACTCCAATATTTTATCAATACAATGCTGTACTCGTGCTTGTAATTTAGTATTAATTGACTGAGGTTTTATGATTTCCAACCTATATTCAATTGTATCTGCAATAATATTTTCCGGGTTTCCTTCAACCATACATCCTTTTATCAAAATTAAAGTGTCACTACCAATATAATCGATTTCTGAAAGATATTTGTAAGTTACAGTATTAATATCAGATTCAATTAGTATCTCGGAAATCAATGCATGATCTGGCTCATTTATAATATTAATTCCACATTCAAATGTATTTGGTAATTCAAATTTTATAAGTAAAGAGTCATTAGTATATATTGTCATATCAATATAATCAATTGCTTGAACACTTTTAGAAGCTAATAGTATTAATACTGAAATTATCAGTATATTGTGTCTCATATTAATTGTTGCAACCTCCTGATATATGTATTGTTTTAATATTTAATTTCATTTAATACAAAAAATATCACTTATAATATAAAAAAACAAGATAGTATTCAAATCAAACTATTAAATGCTATCTGTCAGTACTTAATCTTTTCCTCGGATATGATGATAAACATTTATCAGAGATCATATACAGTTTGTATAAGATAGATTTTCTTTCGATCCTGTTACGCAACAGATTTTTATTTCATTTAATGTAATAACTAAAAAAGTAAAAACATTTTAATTTATTAAATAATTTTTGTTGTTCTTCTTATTTATTATTTTTTTGTTGATTAAAAGAAGTAAAAATGTTAAATTCTTAAAATTTTGTCTAATAATTAAAAGGAGGTTTAATGAAAAGAATATTTTTTATTCTATTAGTAGTAATTCCATCTGTATCTATTATGGCTCAGATCTCAATTGATAGATCTGAATTACCGGATTCTATTGGAATGACATGGTTTGACGAATCTGATTCAAATGTTACTGTTAATGTAGGTACAACAGGCGGACCACAGACATGGGATTTTACATTTCCACTTTCTGATCCTAAGATAGATGTAACAACAATAATCGAACCGTCAACTGCTCCTTCATATTCATTATTTCCTGATGCAAATGTAGTTATGTTTACCCATGAATATGCCAATCCGGATGACTCAATGTATATATTTCATCAACTTACATCAACGACTTGGAGATATCTCGGTACCGACATTCGAGTGTATGGTATGTCCTTTATAATAATCTGTGATACAGGAGCAATATCTCTTCCAATGGATTATCTTGATACATTTAGACTTGTTTGTTTTGATACAATTCATATAAGTACTAATACGTTTATTGCTAAAAAGGCAATAATCAACGGTTTGATCAATGCATATGGAACTCTTATTATTCCGGAAGGATCATATCCTGTTTTAAGAATACAAACAGTTGATACAAGTTATATTTCAATGCATACTCCTGATACAACAATATATGATACATCTTATTCTCTTTCATATCAGTGGTTAGCTGAAAATTATCCTTTTCTTGCTTCTACCTGTCTTGATACAATAGATTTTAATTTTACAACAGCAACTACTTTCTCAAGATTCCATGGATTTACAACAGTTAACGTGGAAGAGGAACCTTCATTTAATACTTCTTCAAATTCAATTTTGCTGGTTAAAGAACTTGGTTGTTATTATGTATCTTTTACTGATCTTCAATCGACTGAAGTAAATGTTTTCGATCTTGCCGGCAGATTAAATTTCACATCTGAAATCTCAGGCAGTGGAAAACTGAAATTAGATCTACATAATCCGGGAATTTATTTTATTACTTATGATAATTCAAATACATATCAAAGTGATAAAATTATTATAGTAAAATAATTTGATTGTTTAAAATAAAGAGCAGCTTAAAACCTGCTCTTTTTTTATTATATTTTCAATTAGAAAATATTTTGTCCTTATTGATTTGGTTTATTCTTATAAAAAGCATTATAAATTTGCTTTATCTTTCCCGGTGACAGTTTGCCTTTTCGAATCATCCTTATTAAGAAATCTCTAAATAGTTCACCTTTTTGATTGTAATTTTCTTCTTTCATCACATTGTATAAAGCAACTGCAAAAACATGCATCCCGTCATCACTTTCTTTCCATCGCTGATGCGCTTCCTTTTCTATCTTAAGTTTTTCACTAATTATTTGATCAAGAGCCTGAACACAATCCTCTTCAATTAAACCTTCAAATGAATTATATCCAAAAGATGGATTATGATTTGAAACTTTGTCCATCAAAAACTCATCCTCTTTTAGTAAATAAAGAGTGTTTCTCAGTTCATCATCATTGGTTAAATCATAAGGTGGATGCATCATTTCGTGTATAGCAGCCCGCAACGTAATTTCAAATGGCCAGGCGATATCTGTTAAAAATCGTGTTCCAGTAACTTTAATACCATGAGGTTGAGAATAGTAAAGCATATAAACACATATCTTATTGGAAGGTAAAGCAAAACCCAAATGTTTTTCATTCTCTACAATGATATTATACTTGGGAAAATCTTTTTCAATACTTACTATTTTCTGTTCCTCTTTTGGTAAAATATTTTTTGTCCAGTAAGATTGAAAATGAATATCCTTTAAGAATTGGAATACTGTATTTAAATCCACTCGAACAGATTCATATAATTGCCAACTGTCTTCATTATAATACGGAGTTTGTTTTAGATTATTTCGCATTCCCTCACTATTCACTAATGTTGTCAACATGTCATCTAATGTCTTATCCTCTGTTGCTGAAAAATAGAGACATAAAAAAGCAGAAATAATGCGTTGATTTTCGTCTTTGATCTTTCGTTTCAGGTTCACTAAAGCCTCTCGAGCGGTTGGTGTCAGCTTTGACTTGAATTTGTCATATTCATCTTGATAATAATGAAGATAGTATGGGTCTGCGGTTAATGTATTTAGAAAACAGAGTATATCAAATTTAAATGAAGGTATAATTTGCCAATCTGTTTTATTATGCATTTTGATATCCTTTTTAGTTATTTTTTTCGATCTTACTGCAATAAGTCAATAAGATCATTTCATCTTCTGTTCTCTTTTTTTAATTAGCAGTAACTATCTCAGCTATAAACAGTAAAGAGTGTCAGTTAAGTATTGCTTATAGTTGTTGTGTGCCGATAATTTCTTCTATAAATGGTTTATCAAATCTGTTTTTAAATACACCATTTTTCTTTAGATTACTATTCCAATAGAAATTAGTTAATCCCATTTTACGAATAACACTAAATAAAACTCTTCTCATTAGGGACATTTTAAAAGGTTTTCTCAATTCTTCTTGTATTTCAGGAGAGAAAATCATATTTTTTGCAAAGTGCTCACCTAAATTCTGAAACTTGCCAAATAATTTCTTTGTCGTCCAGGCAGGCATAATCTGAATACCTTCAACTCCACCTTTTATAATAGTGCCAAGATATTCACATTTTAATCTCTTTGTCAGTTTCTCCAGGTATCTCTCAATATAAACAGAATGAATTACCTCCGGGAATCCCGATTGAACTATAAAACCGATTTTTTTACTTTGTGTGAGTTTTATCTCTGCTATGGTTTCAATGAATTCTTTAACAATTCCAGGCATACAATCAGTATAAAGAGGGAAAATAATAATGACTTCTTCTGCATTTCTGAAAATTTCTTTTCGATCTTCTTTCTGCTCTCTGTCAGCAAGATAATGAATTGATACGGGATCAGGACAAATTTTGTTATATCCTGTAAGGAAATGATCAATAAGTATTTTTGAATTACTTTTCTTATTTCTTGGAGATCCATTAAATATTGCAAGTTTCATAGACTATATCCTCAATTTTATCATGGTCAATGAATTTCATATATTTCCTTTTGCTATGAAAATTTAATGCAAACCTGTCATAAATATCTTTCACTATATCTAAATCTTCATTGTCAGTATCTGTTTCTTTCTCAAGAATAAGTCCAAAATCCGGATACTTATCATATCGCTTTAGATGGTGGCATTCTGCATTTTTCAATTTTATATACGGATGGAGAAGGACTATTAACCTATCTGTGATTTTCTTAAGAGAGGAGCTTGTAAATCCAACTATTAAAGGAGACGCAAAAATAACAAAGTCGGAGTTTATAACTGATCTAAAGATTTTTTCGGCATCATCATTTATTACACACCTCCCCGGAGTTTTCCACCAGCAATTAAAGCATCCTGTACAATAATGTAAATTCATTTTATTTAGGTGGTACAAATCTACCGAGTGGTTTTTCTTAAATCTTTCAGTTAGTTTTTCGAGATATATTGAAAAATCACTTTTTCCTTGTTTCATATCTCCATTAAGAATTGTAATTTCCATTTTTAAATTTCTTTTTCAGTCCATGCAATAATAGATGCAGGTAATATATGAGCAAACACTATCAATGATACAATTATCACAATATTTAAAGTCATGCCAGTTAATGTAAATGATAGTAATAAAAATAATATTATTACTGTGAAAATTCCATAAGCATATCTTAGTGACTTGCTTGTCAATGCAATTTCCCTTTCATCCAACTTCTTTAATGGTTTATGAATAAATCTCCATAATCCTGTTTTTAAATATGTAAATACAAAACTCAATAATAAAACTACAATAGATATAATTTCAATAGTTATCAAAATGTTAGTCCATTTTCTTACACTGCAATATTCAAATATTAATACAATAATAAATAAACTTATATAAGTAAGAATTACTCCAACTCTTCTGTTTTTAATTGATTTTTGTAGTTCCATAATTATTCCTTTTTTATAATTTTTCATTTAATAATTGACTTAAAGGTTTTAATGGTTTGGTTGAAAAAATTATATTAATTGGTAATTCAAATATTTCAGAAATACGAAAGGCTAAATCCAGACTTGGATTGTATTCTTCTCGTTCCAAATAACCAATTGTTTGAAAATTAACTCCTATTTTATCTGCTAGTTCTTTTCGTGTTAATAATTTCTCTTTAAGAAGTATTGCAATAATATTATATATTTTTCTAATTTCAATATTATAAATATAATAAAATATGATGTAAATGTACAACAAAAAAAATATTTTAAAAATATATTTTATTGTTTTTCAGTCTGATATCTTTTTATTTTCTGTACTATTCCTATGAGTCGCAAGGATAAAAAGAGTAAAATGACATTTATACAAACAGTTTGGCTATGCCCGGTATTGTATTTACTTTTAAATTACTTTTAAAAACCTTAATTGGATATAGGCTTTATTATGCAAAGTTACAATTCATGGTACTTAGTTAATTTTATTGAATATAGTTACTATTTCATTTCTAATTAACTATTTTTTTATAAAAAACACCTCTTTTCTGGCAAACAGATTCAATTTTATTCTCTGCTTCTAATACATCAAGGTATTTATTAATTTCATTTATATGCATTCCCAATATTTCCATAAGGTCATCAATAGTGCAGGGTCTTCTTGATATTGTTTCTAAAATTGCAGTTTCTATATCGTTTCTATAGGATTGAATATTCTTTCTTTGTGGTGCAGCAGCAATGATTTCAACATTGTTTAGATCCCAAAAATCTATTATTCGTTTTAATTCTTCTTTAGTTGCTGAATGAAGATTCAATAGAGTACCAGGTCTGTCAAGTGTATTTAGTTGAATTAAATCTGGTTTTATCTTATCAATTGCTTTTTTTAATTCTAACAACTCGTTATCACTATAATTGTATTTTTGAAGGATAAAAATTTCAAGCCAGATTCTCCCTGCAAAATCTTTTCTGAAATCTACTAAACCTTCAATATATTTTTCAACAGTAAGTTGTAAAGCTGGTCGGTTAATTTTTTGGAATGTAGCTTCAGTAGCTGCGTCAAGTGAAGGAAGTACAATATCAGCATCTTTCAATTCTTCTTGAACTTTTTTATCATTTAATAATGTTCCATTTGTTAAAACAGCCACTGGGACATTCGGTTTATTCTGTTTTATAAATTGAAGAACATCACCTATACGTGAATTTAGTGTTGGTTCCCCTGAGCCTGAAAATGTAATATAATCAGGATCCGGATTATTCTCAAAATAGTGCATCAATTCTATTACAACTTTGTCATATAAAATATATTCTTTTCTTTCAATTGTTAATTTTGTGGTTTTTCCTACTTCACAATAAACACAATCAAGTGAACAAACCTTTTTTGGAATTAAATCAACAACTAAGGATATTCCTAAGCGTCTTGATGGTACAGGTCCAAATAAATATTTATACATTTTTTAATCCTTAAACTAATCATAT
>CBDUTX010000122.1:0-6517 GCA_965370235.1 uncultured Desulfuromonadaceae bacterium
AACGATCATCGAAGAAGTATTAAGGGTAATTATAGAATAGAAATTTATTTTAAAGTTATCTTGTATGAAAGACCAATTTGAAAAAATTCTCAAAAATAAATTAATGCTAAACTACATTGTAAGAGTTCTCTTATATACTTCTTCAGTAGTGTTTTTTTTATCTTTATTTTTTCCATTTTATATATTCTGGAGATTATTTTTACCTGCAGCAGTAGTATTAGGTTTTCTCTTTGCTATACAAAGAACAAAAGAAGTTATCAGGTACTTTGATAGAAATACTAACAACAAAATGCTTATAACCACAGCTTTTGAATTTTGTAAATTAGAACTCCCTGGTTCTCAGGAATTAAAGGAAAAGATAATTGAAAATTCTATTTTTTTACTTGGAAGGTCTGAATTACATCTTGATTTTCTTAAGAGGATGTTAAAAATATCATTTATTATTCTAATAATATTTCTCATACCGAGGTTCAGTCCTAATATTGTTTCTATTCAATATTCAGATCTGACAACAATACCTCGGGGGGATAGTATTCTTTTCTATGGAGATACAATTACTTTTAAAATGTTTCCTGTCAGTACTATCGACAGTCAGCTTATTGTTATTAATGGGAATATTTTCCCTTTTGATTCTTTTCAAGATGACACAATTTTTTTTATTCTTGAATATGTTACTGAAGATATCAATTTTCAGTTTTTCTCCGGGGAGAGACTTATTAAAAAAGGGAAAATTGATGTAATTTCGCCTGATCTTATTGTCGAGGAAGTAAATGTAGAACTTCCGGAGTATGCAGGTGGATACCGAATATCCTCAGCAGTCAGGGAAAAATATGTTCTTCCGGAGAAGAGTATAATTTATTTTAAGTTGAGATCTCCTGCACCTGTAGATGTCTGGATATATGATACGGAAGATAAAGCAGAAAATCAGGATGAAAATAATCTTGTTTTGTCTCACATTATAACAGATACTTCAGAACTTTTTATAAAAGCTGTAAGTGTCCTGGGTGATACACTTTCAAGCAATTTTTTCTTGATTCCAGAACCTGACAGACTACCTTTGTGCATCAGAGAAAAGCCCACAGAAGATGTTTTTAAATTTGGTTTTTTTGAGAATGTGGAGTTACAGGTGAGAGTTGAAGATGATTATCTTCTTACAAAAGCTGTTCTCTATCTTGAAGAAAGGGGTGATAGGATAAGCCTGGAAGATATTTATATTGACAGGAAAGGTCCTCTGTATTTGAGTTATAAACTAAATGATGAAGTACTTTCAATTGGACCTGGAGAAACAGCATTCTTTTATGTCATCGTTCAGGATAACTACAACTATCAGCCGGGTCATTTTTCGAGATGTGAACCTGTTTATGTTGTATTTCCTACAATGTCTGAAATATACAATATGACCGATTCAGTTAGTTATCAATATACAAATGAAGTACAGTCGATTAAGGACAGAGGAGAGAGAATTTTATTTGATCTTGAAAATCTTCAGCAGAAGCTTAAATTAAATGAAGGGATGTTAGACGGTAATAATTATGAATTACATTCACTTATATCAGAACACGAAAATCTGCTCGATCAGCTTATAAATGCTACCGATGATATGCAAAATGTAATTGAAAATATTTTATCTCAATCAACTACTGACAGTAGGATACTTGATAAAAGCAGAGAAATAGCAGAATTATTTAATTATCTGTTGAGTGAAGAGGAAAAAGAAAGATTTAAGGAACTTTTTGAATTATCAAGATCAACTGACAGAGAAGAGGTTCTAAAAGCTCTTGAGGAGTTGAGAGAAAATAGCGAGGAATTACTTTCAAGGCTCGAAAGAACTCTTGAGATGCTAAAGAGACTTCAGTTGGAAAGGAAGCTCGAAGAACTTGTCGCAAGATCACTTGAATTAACTGAAAAAACATTGGATTTAACAAGTGAGAGTGAAGATATATTAGAAAGCATAAATGAGGAACTTTCAGATATTTTGAGTGATCTTGAAAAAATAGAAGAGTTCAGGATTCCTTCCGACGTTCAGTCTGAAATTGAAAAAGCAGAAGAGTTCGGATCTTCTGCACAGATGGAAATGTCAGATATGCAGGAGAGTGGAGATATTTCATCCTCAGCGAACAGGTCTCTTGCCAGAATGACGGAACATCTACAGAGGGCTTCTGATATATTAAGAGAAGGAAGAACAAAAGAAATATTTGAATTAATAAAGAAAATTAGAGAAGACCTTCTTGATATTTCGGAGCTTGAAGAGAGGATATATCTCGGCAGAGTACCGGATTATCTTTCATCAGCAGCTTTTAAATCAATGATAAGAATTACAGAGAAATTCGATTCTTTAACAGATATGTCGATGTTTATAGATATGTCCATGATTACGATCTTTCAAGAAATTACCGAATCATTAAAACAAGCAGATGAAATTTCTGATCACAGATATATCTTTAGAAAAGTTAATGAATCAATTCTGCTGTTGGAGAAAATTGAAAGTCAAATTCAATATAATATGATGTCTTCGAGTGGATCAGGTAATATGCAGCAGGAACTTGCACAGACAGCAGGAGAGCAGGCTGAATTGAACATGCAGAGCATGGAAGGTTTTTTAAGCGGGATGATTCCTCAGAACCAGGGAGCAATGGCAGTAGCTCAAAGAGCTCTCTCAGAAAGATTGTCAGAGATATCAGGAGGATATCAGGGTAGCGCTAAACTGTTATCAGAACTTGAAGAAATTGCAAGAGAAATGGAAGCTGCTGCCTTTGATCTGGAAAGAGGGGAGATATCAAGACCTATGATCGAAAGGCAGAGAAATATTCTTCAGAAGCTTCTTGATTCCCAGAGAGCCCTGAGAGAACAGCAGCAAAGACCTCGGAGGATTGCACAAACAGCCGAAGACTATGAGCCATATATTTTTGAAATTGGAATAGACAATATATTTGATAAGCAAGTGAATACAGATTTGATTGAAATACCTTCGGAAACATGGAATAATTTTTCACCCTATCTTTTGAAAATGATTGAAAGGTATAATAATTATCGTGATTGAATTTCTGTTTATTATATTATTACCAACCGGTATAGGGCAATCCGATGCTCTTTCTTATGGAGACAGTCTTTATCTGTCCGGGGACATTGAAGCAGCTTTTGATTATTTTACACGGATTCCTGTCTCAACAGATGATACAATTTTTAATGATGTGAGAAGAAGACTGCAGTACCTGGAAAAGGTTATGGGTTTAGATATCTGGATAGATAGTATTTTGCTTGTAGACAGATCAGATATTCATGTATCGAACTTACTTTGTGATGAATTCCTTGAGAAGGATCTTCCGTCTGATGTCGAGGAGATATTATATTTAAAAAAAGCTGAAATTATGATTTTACTTGAAGATAGAGTATCATCGTATAAGTACTTTATTTTAGCCGGTTCAGCTGATAATTTATTAAAAGCTGCTGAGATGGCATATAAGCAAAATAAACAGACAGCTTATCAGATTTTTGAGAGGATAATATATGAATATCCCTATTCTGTTGAAGCTGACATAGCAAGAGAATATTTAGAGAGAAAGTGATATGAAGGATAATTGGCTGATAAAGATATTGATGCTTGCTTTGATTGGAGTTCTGCTGTTCTCTGTAAAGCATCTGCTTTCACCACCGATTATCGCCTTTTTGATACTATTAGTTCTCTTCCCTGAAAGAAAAAATAACTGGGTTAAACCTTTTATGATTTTCTCTTCGATAGTGCTTATTTTATGGACATTTTCAAGGTTACGTTTAATACTGACGCCGTTTATTCTCGCATTTATTATTGCTTATATACTTCATCCTTTTGTCGGGTGGATGGAAAGAAAAAAAATTCCGAGGATACTTGCAATAATAATAGCTGAATTAAGTGTAATAGCATTTATTTCTTTATTTCTGATATTACTTGTTCCAATTTTGATCACAGAGATCAATAATTTTATCAACCAGGTTCCCCATTTTATTCAGTGGGCAAATGACAAAATGCAGCTTATACAGAACTGGGTTAAGAATATTCCATATGCAAATGTTCATGTAGATACTGAAAATTTTATGAACTTTGGAATAGAAGAACTTCAGGGTAGTCTTGTTAAAGTAAAGGATATCATTGCACTTTTAGTAAGCACAGTCTGGTATGCTCTTATGGCTTTTATTATAAGTTTTTTCTATCTGAAAGATTTTAAAACAATAAAATCCTTTTTTTCAAAGATCACTCCCGACAAAATAAGAGGTCGAGTTAAATATCTGATAAAAGAAATTGACAATGTCCTCGGTTTATATCTCAGAGGTCAGTTGATAGTATCTGTACTGGATGGACTAATAGTTGGTATCGGTTTGTCAATCATGGGAGTCAGGTATTCTGTTTTCCTCGGAGTTGCAGCAGCAATATTTTCAATAATCCCTAATTTTGGTTTTTTATTCACTGTTATGATAACTTTAATTGTTACTCTTACAGGACCCAATCCTGTGATAATGTCAATAAAAGCAGGAGTGATTTTTGCAATAGAGGAACTTCTGTTGACAATGGTCATTACTCCTAATGTCATGGGCAGGTCCATGGGTATTAACCCGATTTTAATAATGTTTTCATTGATGGTTGGTGCCAGTTTGTTTGGAGTACCGGGTCTTATACTTGCTGCACCCGTTACAGCAATTCTCACAAGATTGTACAGAAGATATTATTCCAAAAATATAAATGTTGAAAAAAAAGATGAAGAAAATGAGGAAACTGAAGTTAAAGAAAATGGCAGTAAATGAACTTAGAAAATAAATTTAAAATAATATTTAAAAATATAAAAAATAAACAGAAAACACTTGAAGTGTTTTACACATCACTTCAAAGTAAAAATTATAATGATAAAATACTTCAGATAAGTGAACTTGATACAAAAATTGCTCAATTTTATGCAGAAGGAAAAGAATGTGATGAGCTTGAAGGTAAAATAAAAATACTTATCAAAGAACTGAGAACTACAGATTATTTTAAGAAATTAATTCAAAAAGAGAAGGATTTAGTGGAACTTTGGAGAGAATTTAACAGGTTATTCATTTGAGATATATAATAAATACCAAAAATATTAATTTCAGTTATGGTCAAAGAAAAGCTTTGGACGATATTGATTTATCATTGAAACCAGGTGTTTACGGACTTTTGGGTCCTAATGGAGCTGGTAAGACAACTCTGATGAAAATTCTACTCGGTTTTTTAAAACCTCGAACAGGCTCCGGAAGAGTCCTTAATTTTGATATCATCAGAGAGAAAAAAAATATTAGAAGAAATATAGGTTATATGCCTGAGACCGAATGTATTCTGCCGGGAGTAGATGGGGTCAGTTTTGTTGCTTACCTCGGACAATTAAGCGGTATGCCCTCAAAAGAAGCGATGAAAAGAGCCCATGATGTTCTGTTCTATGTTGGACTGGAAGATGAAAGATACCGGAATGTTGACAGTTTTTCTACAGGAATGAAACAGAGATTGAAATTGGCACAGGCAATTGTTCATGACCCTAAAATATTATTTTTAGATGAACCGACAACCGGAATGGATCCTGCAGGTAGAAAAGAAATATTAAAATTAATTAAGGAAATATCCGCTGAATCTGACACAAGTATTATTTTTTCTACACATCTTTTACCTGATGTAGAGACGACATGTCAGCAGGTGATAATGATGAATAAAGGTAAGATACTTGATATCAGCAGTCTTGAAGACTTGAAGAAAAAGGAGATCATCTCCTATGAATTACAAATAAAAGGAAATGAGGAAAAATTTTTCAGGGAACTGGAGATCAAAAATATAAGTTATCAACTGATGGAGAAAGAACTTTACTTAATCACACGTCCACAAAAAATAAATTCAAAAGTTATATTTAAAATTGCTTTTAATTCAAAAACTTTAATCAAACATTTTAAATTAAGTGAAGTTTCTCTTGAAGAGAAATTCCTTTCCAAGATAGAGGAAGCAGATGGGAATTAGAAAAACCGGATATTCTTCATGGGAAGGAAAGTTAAGGGAAACAGATATAACCTGGCTACCTATATTTTTGAAAGGAATAAAAGAAGTAATTTTGAAACGAGGGGCGAAAATAATATTTTTTCTTTCAGCGATGCCTTTTTTTGTATTTGCAGTTGCTATCTATGTTTCGAGTAAACCTGAATTAGATTTTCTTGCAGACCTTGTAGAGATTTTAAAAGATGAAGCATCAATTTTTTATACATACTACACGAATAGTTTTCTTGTTTTCTGGCTGATAATCTTATGTATTCTTTCCGGTTCAAATTTAATTTCTGATGATATCAAGTATAAATCTCTTACTCTGTATTTCTCAAGACCATTATCTGTTTTTGACTATATATTTGGAAAATTATCTATTATTCTATTTTATCTTTTAATGTTCTCATTGGTTCCGGGTTTATCTCTAATTATTCTGAAAATGCTTTTCATTGGTGAGGTCAATTTTAATTTAATCAACTTCTTTTCTTCAATCTTTTTACCTGT